>JARGNS010000050.1:0-12260 GCA_029213105.1 Planctomycetota bacterium | reverse complement strand
GTAGTACTGCGCCATGTCCTCCGCCGCTGGCAGGCGCTTGACGAGGCGTGCGACGATCGCCGGATCCTTCGCGCGCTGCAGGGCGTTGTACGCGGCGCTGCGCTGGGTGGCATCGGCGCCGACCAGACGCTCGACCTCCGCGTCGAGGTCGACGTCGCCGCGCGCGGGTGCCGCCAGGGCGATCACCGCCACCAGTGCGACCAAGCAGGCGTAGACGCGCGCGGCCACTAGCCGCCTCCCGTCGTGGGGGAACCGGAGCCGCCGCCACTGGCCGCGCCGCCGGCGCGGTTGGGCCGGCCCGTCTCCGTCGTCTCGTTCTCCGTACGCGACTTGGGCTTGGGGGGCGGCACGATCGTTCCCGTGCCGCGGTAGGTGAACGTGAAGCGGGCAATGCCCTGATGGCGCAGTGCCATGGCGTACGGTGTGTGCCCGTAGCGGCGCATGAAGCCGGTCACGATCTTGTCGAGTGCGTCGAGTTCCGTCTGCCAGTCAGCACCGCCGGGCAAGCGCAGCGTGCGCAGCGGCCCAACGCCGTGGCAGAGCGAGAGCGGCTGGCACATGATGCCGACCACCCGCCGCCCCTCCGCGATGGGCGACATCTCGGGTGGCTCGAAGACATACGGCTCACGACCGAGCAAGGCCGGCGCGACCTCCCGACAGAACGCGCTGTAGGCCACCAGATTCGCCTTGGTCACGTGCAGCATGGCGAGGGTGAAGTCGCACATGGCGCGGTAGCGGGGCTGGCCCTGCTCATCGCCAATCGACTCCATCTGGGCGCGCAAGGATTCGATGACCTTCTCGCAGGCCGCTCGGGTCTTGTCGCTCTTGTCGGCCAGGCGCTTCCACCCCGAGAGGCTGCCCAGCAAGGGCGCCAGGCGCCCCTGCACGCGGCGTTCGGGCTTGACGTTGCCGCCCGCGATCCGGATCGAGGGCTTGCTGCGAAGCAGGCCGGCCTTCGCGGCTTGATCCCAGGCCTTGAGCATCGCGCGGAACCAGGGATCGCGCGCCATGACCGCGCCGGCCTTGCTGCGGGTGCCCGCGGGCGGGGCGAGCAGCTTGAGGCGGTGGGTCTGGAAGGCGTCGTCGGTCGGCTGGTGATCCTCCGGACACACCGGGCACGTGCCGTAGTACGCGCAGCGATGGGTCCCGCCGGGCGCGCTGTAGAGGAACACGCGCCCGGCGGTCGCCGCCGCGAGGTGCGTCAAGCCGTAGTAGGCATAGCCACTCGGGGTGGTCTCGTTCGCGATGACGGACTGGAACAGCCAGCCCCACGGCAGCGTGACGTAGGGCGCGTCGCCGGCGCCGAGCGTCACCCCCCGCGGCACGGTCCGCGTACCGCTCAGGTAGTAGCTGTCCGCGACGTAGACCTCGCTCGTGATGCAGGACGTGCGGACCTTGAGCCGCGCGAGCGCCGCGGCGGTGGACTCGACGTCGTCCTCGGCGTCGCCGTTGTCCAGCGACACGATCACGAGCTCACGGCGCCCGGAGCGCTTGGCCAGCATGCTGCCCAGGCGGCGTGCATCCCCGTAGAGGTTGCGGAAGTTCGGCTTGGCCTCCGCCAGCACCTCGTGCACGACTTCCAGGATCTTCCCGGCGTCGCGTGAGGGTGCCAGGCGCCAGCCCTTCTTGTCGCCGGCCACCGCGAGGCCGACGGCGAGCGCCGGCTGGGTCTCCAGCGCCGGGGCCAGCGCGCGCGTGAGAACCGCCTCGAAGCCCGCGGACTTCACCGAGGGCGTCGGGTCGAGGAGGAACACCAGCGTGCGCTTGGTCTTCTCCGTGGTGCCGAGGGCGACACGCACGGCGCGCTCGAGGCTACGCCCGGGCTCGGTGACGTCGGCGGCGGTGGGCGCCTCGTCTGCCAGGGCGGGCACGCCTGCCAGGAGGAGCACCAGCATCGTCAGCAGCCGCCCACCGAGCCGGACCAGCGGACGGGGGACGTGACTTCGCATGGCGAGAGCGTAGCGAGCGCGGCGCTCCCCGCCCACCGTGGCTCTCAAACGCGTGCGGAAAGCCCCGCGAAGAGGTCCTCGAGGGGCGGGGCGTGCGCCTCCCCCAGGAGGTCGTAGCGCTCCACGGGCGGCCGCACGACAAGGCCTTCTTGCGCGCCCTCCGCGTTCAGGGTCACCAGCGCCTCATGGGTCTGCAGGGCGGCCTCCTTGGCGTCGATCTCGGCCGGCGCGAGGTGGACCACCGCGTCGATCTCCTGCTCGGGGGTCGCGAAGAGGAGCCGCGGCTTGGCGGCCTCGCAGACCTCGGGCGGATACGCGAGCATGGCCAGCCGGCGCGGGGGCGCGGCGGCCAGGGCACGCCGGACGGCCCAGTGCGCGGCGATGTGGTCGCGATGGCCGTTCACACCGCGTGCATCGGCGGTGATGACGACGTGCGGGTCGAAGGCGGCAATCGCCGCGCGCACGGGCGCGTCGACCTCGTCAAGCGCCAGGCGATCCAGCCGACCGTCGGGCAGGCCCGGCACGAGCAATCCCGCCAGGTGCAGGTGCTCGGCGACGGCGACAAGGCGCCCCTCGCGCAAGCGCCCCACTTCCGTGGGCGTGAGGCCGCGGGCCGGTCCCATGGAGGACGCCTCGCCGCGCGTGAGGCAGAGCAGCACGGCAGCCGCGTCCGGGTCGGCGCCCGCGCGGGCGAGAGCTCCCGCACAGCCGTACGCTTCATCATCCGGGTGCGCCAACACGGCGAGCACGCGTCGCGAGGCCGCACGCAGGCCCGCGAGTTCATCCATGGTTCGGGCGAGAGTCACGGGGCGCAGTCTCCTTCGGCGCCCAGCGCGCGCCCCACCACGGTGCCCGAAGCCCAGGCCCATTGGAAGTTGAAGCCGCCGATCCGGCCGTCCACATCGAGAATCTCGCCGCACCGGTCGAGCCCGGGGCAGGCACGTGACGCCAGGGAATCGAGGCGCACTTCGCGCAGCGGCACCCCGCCGGCCGTGACCTCCGCCCAGGTCCAGCCGCGCGGCCCGGTGACGGGCAGCGGCATGGCCGTCAGGGCCGACACCAGCGCCTTGCGCGTGGCCCGCGAGAGATCCACGTGCGATGCCTCCGGGTCGACGCCGGCCATGCGGACCAGCGTGTGGGCGAGCCGCCGCGGCAGCTGCGGCAGCAACCACTCGACGGGGTTCGCCCCACGCAGCCTCTGCAGGGCGGCGTCGATCGCCTGGGCGTCGCGCTGGGGCAGCCAGGAGACGACCAGGTCCGCCTCCGCGAGGATCCAGTGCCGGCTGACGTCGAGGACGGCCGGACCGCTCAGTCCGAAGTGCGTGCAGAGCAGGGCACCCTCGACCGCGTGCAGGCGCTTGCCCGTGGCGGAGCGGACCTCGAGGCGCACCGGCGCGGCCACACCGGGAATCGCGGTGAGCGGATGTCCGTCGGGGAGCAGGAGCGGCACGAGGGCCGGCTCGATGCGCTCGGTCAGCGTGTGCCCGAGGTGCGTGGCAAGCGCGTAGCCGTGACCATCCGAGCCGCTCTTCGGCAGGCTCTTCCCGCCCGTGGCGAGCACGAGGCGACGCGCGTGCACCACGCCGTCGGCGGCATGCAGCGTGAAGCCTCCGTCCGCGCCCCGCTCGATGCGCTCCACGCGGAATGGATGCCGCAGCTCGACGCCGGCATCGCGTGCGGCGCCGAGCAGCCCCTCGAGGACCGTGCGGGCCTTGTCCGTGACCGGGAACAGCTTGCCCGTGTCCTCGCGCTTGAGCTCGACGCCGATCTCCGCGAAGAACGCCCGCGTCGCCTCCACGTCGAACTGCCGCAGCACCTTCCGCACGGCCGCCGGCGTGGCGCCGGCGAAGTCTCGCTCGTCCACGGCGTGGTGGGTCACGTTGCAGCGCCCGCCCCCGGCCACGAGGATCTTGGCGCCGAGCCGTGCAGCCCCGTCCACGAGCAGGACGCGCTGGCCGCGGGCGTGGCGCGCGGTCTGGATCGCCGCCATGAGCCCGGCGGCGCCTGCGCCTACGATGACGATGTCGGTCGAGGCCTCCACGGGGCGGAGTCTACGCGCCCCATGGCTCGCAACGGTGGAATCGAAATCGGCGGGACAGGAAGGAGCAGGGCGCGTCCTGTGGATGAGATGAGCGACCAAGCCCTGATCCAACGCGCCCTTGCCGGCGACCGCCGCAGCCGCGAGGCCCTGGCCCGCCGCTGGCTCGGGCGTGCCTACGGCGCCGCGCTGGCCAAGGTCCGCAACGCCGCCGATGCCGAGGACCTCGTCCAAGAGGCCTTCTGTCGCGCGTTCCGCCGGCTCGACCAGCTGAAGGACCCGACGCGCTTCGGGCCCTGGCTGCTGCAGATCGTGCGCAATGCCGCACGCGACCTGCACCGCCGGGGCCAACGCAGCCAGCCCCTGGGCGAGCGGGCGGAGGGGCTGGAAGCCGCCCCCGAGCCGGTCGATGGCGCCGCGGTCGATGCGTGGCGCGCCCTGCCGGACGACCAGCGCCTCGTGTGCTGGCTCAAGGTCATGGACGGTCTACCCCTGCGCGACATCGCGGAGCTCATGGGCTGCTCGAAGAGCACGGCCCACCGGATCTACACCCAGGGCCTCGCCCGTCTCCGGAAGGAGTTGAGTCGATGTTGAGCTGCCACCAGGTGCGCGATCTGCTCCCCGCCATCGAAGCGGGCGAGCCCGCCGGCGGCGACGTGCGCGACCACCTCGCCTCGTGCGCGCCGTGCCGTGCGGAGGCGGCGGCGACGCGGGCCGAACTGGACCGCCTGCGCCAGGAGCTGGCCGTGCTCGCGCCTTCCCCTCTTCTGGAGGATCGTGTGCTCGCGGCGGTCCGGGAGCCGGCCCGGCGCGCGGTCCGGACGCGACACCCCATGCGCTTCGCGATGTTCGCCGGCCTCGCCGCGGCCGTGCTCGTGGCAGGCGTCCTCATCGCCGCGCACCTGCCCGAAGGTGCAGGCGACGGCGCCACCCCGGACGGTGCGCGCTCGAACGACGCCACCGGCGACCAGGGAGGTGGCGAAGGCGACACGCAACAGGGTGTGGCCAGCGGGGTCGTCTTCCCGCGCACGGCCCTGGATGCCGAGCGGGACCGGCGGAGGGCGAAGGGCAAGAGCACGTGGACGGCGCGCTTCTTCACGCTGCAGCAGGCACCGCAGATCGGCACCGCCGCCCTGGGACAGGGCGTGCTGGCGCGCATCGGGGCCGCGGCCGGGACGGACACCGCCACACGCGTGGCCGCGGGCCTCGCGCGCCTGACCGGGGCCACCCGGAAGCCGACCTGCGCCGTAGAGGTCCTGCACCCGCAGACGGGCGCGCGCAGCTGGATCCGCGCCCGCATCGACACCAGCTACACGGGGAGTCTCCTGCTCGAGGAGCCCCTGGCGCGGGCCCTGGGCCTCGACGAACGCGCGCTGCCTGGCACCGTGACCATCGAGGGGGCGGCGCGTCTCACCGCCCACCGCGCCCAGGCCCGCGTACGGATCGCGCGCATCGCCTTCGACGAGTCCCTCGAAGTGCAGGTCCGGCGCGCGGGGGATCCCCTGCCGGCCGTGCCGCTGTTCGGCGGCGGCATCCCCGTGAAGCCGCGGATCGAGATCCATGGCGAGCGCCCCGACATGGGCTTCGTGGGTACGAAGCTCGAGGTGCACCACCTGCACGACCGGATCTTCATCTCGGCCGATCGCAACGTGCCCTGGCGTGAGACGGAGCGCAATCCCGTCGTGCTGCCGCTCGAAGGCAAGCAGACGCTGCATGCGGCACTGGAGTACCGCAAGGGCGAACACGAGCTCTGCTACGTCGCCCTGCCAACCGTCGGCGCCGGCACCGGCGGGCCCCTCGCCTGGCGCATGCGCCTCGAGCGGGTGACGCTGACGCAGCGCTTCCAGCCGGCGCGAACGCGGTGCCGAGCCGCGAGAGCGCGGCCTTCACGCTGGCCGACGACAAGGGTCGCGTCTCCTTCGTCCACGTGCGCGGCGAGCGAGGGCCCTTGCTCGTGCGCGAGCGTCGGACCGATGGGAGCGTCCACTGGCACACGCTTGCCATGGATACCGAGGACGTGCGGGTGGGGCCCCTCCGCATCGCTCTCCGCAAGAACGGCACGGCACATGTGCACGGCAAGGTCATTCCGCCGCCGACCGACACGCCATTCGTACACGGCCCACAGACTTGGCCGGCGCTGCGCACACTGCTCGCCCTGGTCGCCGGCATGGCCGGCTTCGAGCGCAAGCCCGATGGCGCCTCGACGCTCACGGTCGTGGTGTGGGCGGAGCGCGGCACGCCCTGGAAGTTCGTCGCCCGCGTGCTGATGGTCTGCGCCGCCCCGGATGTCCGCGTCGCCAGCCTGCGGCTCGAGTTGGATCAAGAAGCCGGCGCGGTGCCCTACGAGCTTCCGCGCGATCGCGGCCTCCTGCCCGTGGATCCCTCCGCGACGAAGATGGCCAAGCTGAAGCTGCTTCTGCGACGCCAGGACGGCACGCAGACGTCCTGGCGACTGAGCGACCGACGGGCCCAGGGTTCGAGGCAGGACGTGTCGGCGGACGGTCCCTCACTTGCTCGTGCGTGGACCGAGCTCACGAACCGCATGGGCAAGGCGGCCTCCCGGGCGGCCACGGCCAAGCAGCCGTTCGTCTTCGAGATCGTGGCCTGGTCGGACGTGCCGTATGCGGACGTTCGCAGGGCCATCGCCGTGGCCCTGACCCTGGGCATCGACGACATCCGATTGAGCTCGAGCCCGCGCTGATGTGGCGAGCCGCGTGGCCTCAGGCGTCGCGCGGGGCCTCGTCCACCGACTCGGGTGACGCCGCAAAAAGGACGCGCAGCTCCGGCCAGATCTTCGGCATGCACAGCAGGAAGATCCCCAGGCACGTCCACGCGACGGACACGTCGTAGAGCAGGTAGCCCCACCCCACGCAGGCCAGCGTGGCCACCGCACTGGCCGGGGCCTCGTCGACGATGCCGTGCGTCTTGCGGAAGAACACCCAGGCCAGGACGCAGCTGCCGAGCCAGGCCGGCACGACCCAGGGGGTGACCACGAACAACGCCCCCGAGGCGGCGGCGAACCCCTTGCCCCCCACCAGCTTGCCGCGGGCCCAGGAAAGCCACGGGTTGTAGTTGTGGCCGCCCACGACACCGACGGTGGCCGCGCCCAGGGGGCCGTAGACGTCCCAGCCAAACCACCAGGCGGCGGCCCAGACGGCGGCCGCGCCCTTGAGCATGTCCAGGATCATCACGCTGATGCCGACCCACTTGGAGCGCGCCACGCGCAGGGCGTTGAGCGCCCCCACGTTGCCGGAGCCCTGGGAGCTGACGTCCTTGCTGCGGGTGAAGTGCACGATGACCCAAGCGGCTGGCAGGGTCCCGATGAGGAATCCCATGGCGAAGGCGGTGGCGAGTTCGGTCACGCCGGGAGTATAGGGCCCAGGACCTCCGGTCCCCGCGAGCATCTGGAGCCCCCGGCCCTGCCCGGAGCACACCGCTCCTCCCGGTGCGGCGGTAGGCTGGTGCGCCCTCCGGAGACCCACCATGCGGACCCTGCTGCTCTCCTCGCTCTGCACCCTTGCGCTGCTCCTGTCGGTTGCTGCCGTCAGGGGCGAGGACGCCCCGGCGGCGCCCCTCGTCGAGGACGCCTGGGTCCAGGAGGCCCTGCGCGCCGCCGGCACGAATGCACCGCAGCTGCAGGCGGTGCTCGATCACTTCCGCGGTGATCCCGAGAAGCTCGTCGCCGCGCGCTTCCTGATCGCCAACATGCCCGGCAAGGGCTACATCGTCACCGAGCTGCAGGACGAGGCCGGCCACGTCATCCCCTTCGACCCCCTGGCCTACACGGACTTCGAGGAGTCCCGCGCCGCGATCGAAGCGCTGGAGAAGAAGCACGGCACGCTCGACTTCAAGCGCAACCGCAAGCTCGAAGACGTCGCGACCATCCGCAGCGCCTACCTGATCAAGCACATCGACTTGAGTGTCGCCGCCTGGAAGCGGCGCCCCGCGGACAAGCGGGTGAGCTTCGAGGCCTTCCTGCACTTCGTCCTGCCCTACCGGGGCAGCCAGGAGCCGATCGACGACTGGCTCGACCCCCTGCTGCGTCGCTATGCGGGCAAGGCGAGGGCCCACGCGACGGGCGAGAAGCTCGACGAGCTGTACCGCTGGCTCACGAAGGACATCGCCAAGCGCGTGCGCTTCAACCCGCGCTACTACCTCCACCCCACCGACCAGGGCTTCACGGAGATGGGCCGCACCGGCATGGGCCGCTGCGAGGACATCACGAACATGCAGACGTACGCGGCCCGGGCCCTCGCCCTGGCCACCGCGGCGGACTACACCCCCTACTGGGGCCGGGGTGACAACAACCACGCCTGGAACGTACTGCTCGACAAGGACGGCATCGGCTTCACCAAGGCGTACAGCCACGCGGCGAAGGTGTACCGCAAGACCTATGCGATCCAGCGGGACTGCCTGAAGTTCGACCTGCCTGCGGGACGCGAGGCGCCGAACCGTTTCATGGCGAGCACGACGGCCGTGGACGTGACGACGCAGTACGGGCCCACCACCGACGTGACCGTGCAGGTCGGCGCGAACGGCGAGCACGAGAAGCACGCGTACCTGTGCGTGTTCAACGGCGGCGAATGGAAGGCGATCCAGTGGGCCCGCCTCGTCAAGGGCCACGCGACGTTCAAGCACATGGGCCGCAACATCGTCTACCTCCCGATGATCCACGATGGCACGGCCATGCACGCCACCGCCGCGCCGCGCTTCGTGCGCAAGGACGGCAGCATCCAGGTGCTGGCGGGCACGGGGGAGCCCACGGCCGTCACGGCCGTCGCCGTGCGCCCCAAGCGCAAGAACGTGGACACCCTGATCGAGAAGCCCGTCTCCTACCTCGACGCCGGCACCGTCTACGTGCTCAAGCGTTGGGACGTGGCCTCCGGGGCCTGGCACGACCTCGGGGAGCACGCGGCGGACACCGAGCCGCTGCACTTCGAGGAGGTGCCCGCCGACGCGCTGTACTGGCTCGTCCCCAAGGAGAGCCGCCGCCTCGAGCGCCCCTGGACGATCACGCCAAAGGGCCTGCAGCTCTTCTGGTAGCGCGCTAGCGGCGCACCGCCGCCATGAGGCGCCGGGTCTCGTCGTCGGTCAGGGCGGGGTCCTCGACGGTCTGCGCGATCTCCTCACGCAGGATGTCGCGGTAGCGGCCCCGCAGGCGGTGGATGGCGACCTTGACGGCCGTCTCGCTCATGCCCAGGGGCTCACCGACCTCGCGGTAGGGCACGGCACCCCGGCCCGCCAGGTACGGCCGCAAGGCCTCGAAGCGCTCCGCCTTGGCGGGTGCCCCCGCCCGTTGCGAGGTCGCAAGTCGTTCCAGCGCACGGTCGAGCAGGGTCAGGGCCCAGCGGCGCTCGAAGAAGGCCTCCGGATCGTCGCGGCCCGCGGGCTCGAGGCTGTAGCGGCGCTCGCCATCCTCGAAGTCGAGCGAGAGCTTCGCCACGCCGCCGCCACGCTTGAGCGCCCGCTCGCGAGCACGCTCCTTCGAGGCGAAGTGGCGCAGCGCCACCATGAGGAAGCCGCGGAAGCGCCCGCGCTCGGGATCGGCCTGGGCGACGTAGCCCTTCTCGATCAAGGCGGCGAAGAAGCCCTGCACGAAGTCGGCCGCTTCGTCGGGGCTGTTGCCCTTGCGGCGCAGGTACGCGTAGAGCGGATACCAATACGCCGCGCAGAGCTCCTCGAGCGCCGCGCGGGCGGGCTCGCCCTCGCCCTGCCGGGCGCGCGCCACCAGTGTCCAGCGCGTGGTGTGGAAGGCCTTCGCGGGCGGGGAGCCGTCGTGGTTCACGTGCGCACTCTACTCGCGGCGAGCCGCCCCCTACTCGAACTCGACCGGGCCGACCGCGAACACCCAGCCATGGGACGCACGCTTCATCGGGAAGGTGACGGACTTGGGCGGCGTGCGCCCCCGCCCGCGGAAGGCCCCGCCGGCTCCGCCTTTCGTGGGGTGCCACACGACCCGGACGATGGCCGCATCCCCCGCCTCGTCCACGCGGATGTAGCGCAGCTTGAAGTGCCGCCAGTCGAGCAGGGCGACGTGGCGCGTCCACAGGCCGAGCCCGTACACACCCGCCGCACGCTTCTTGTCGGCCTCGTCTCCGCTGAGGGCCGCCAGGGTCTCCAGGTCGTCCGCGGCGTAGAGCCGCCGCAGGGTGAGTCCCTCCGGACGAAGCCCGTTGTAGTCGACAACGGACGCGAACTCCGCGAGCGTGGTCTCGATGGCATCCCGCACCGCCACGCCCTCGCTGTGACTGCGCGCGCCGTGGACGACGACCTCCGAGGGGCGGGTCAGGTCGTGGATGCGGTGCCACGCCCTGTTGGCGTCGTGCATGGCCGCGTTGGCCCCGAAGACGCAGCCGATCATGGCCGCGAGGCAGCCCACGAGCAGGGCGATGGAAGCGAACTGGCCCCGGACGCGAGCCCGGTAGACCTGGGTCACGATGATCGCGATGGTGCTGAAGAACCCGGCCAGGCCCAAGCCGCCCAACATGAACAGCCAACCGATGACCCCACGTAGCACCCGGTCCTTCTCCGTGCCCGCGAGTGCGCCGTAGAGGATGTAGGCCAGCCCGCCCAGCACGGGCGCGACGAAGACGAACACCAGCGCCGTGACGAACCAGCGGCTGAGGGGGCGTGGGCCCGGGAGCGGGCGCTCCCGCGTCAGGGCCGGCGGCGCCGCGTGCCGTGCCGGTTCCCCCTCGTCCCCCTCACGCCGCCGGGGCGGCTGCTCGCCTGCCACGCGCCCCCCGTCGGCGAACGTCGTGACGGCCGTGCGCACCTCGCGCGCGTTCTGGTAGCGCTGGTCACGTTCCCGCTCGAGCGTGCGCATGACGATCTCGTCGATGCGCGTGTCCAGCTCCCCGGACTTGGAGGGTTCGTCGAAGCGCCCCACCGGCAGTTCCCCCGTGAGCATCTCGTAGAACACCACGCCGAGACTGAAGATGTCCGCACGATGGTCCACATCCTGGGGCGTCTTGTACTGCTCGGGGGCCATGTAGTGCAGCGTGCCCATGATCTGGTCCGTGCCCGTGAGCGTGAAGTCCCCGGGGGCGCGTTCGGCGAGCTTCGCCAGGCCGAAGTCGGCGACCTTCACGGAGCCCGAGCGGTCCAGCAGCACGTTCTCGGGCTTGATGTCGCGGTGCACGACGCCTTCGTCGTGGGCGTACTGCAGTGCGTCGCAGATCTGCGGCACGATCGTCAGCGCTTCCTTGGCCGTCAGCTCCCCCGCGTCCATCAGGGCCCGCAAGGTCACGCCATCCACGTACTCCATCACCAGGTAGGACTGGCCGTCGGCCTCCCCGATGTCGTGGACACCGACGATGTGCGGGTGCTGCAGGCGCGCCAGGGTGCGCCCCTCCCGGGCGAAGCGTTCGGTGAAGGCCGGGTCCTCGCTCAAGGCGCGGGGCAGGACCTTGAGCGCGACGATGCGGTCGAGGCGTCGCTGGCGCGCCTTGTAGACGACCCCCATGCCGCCCTGGCCCAGCACCTCGAGGACCTCGTAGGCCGGAAACTGCGCCGCGAGGCTCTCCGCCGGCGGCGCCGGAGCGCGCCCGGTGCCGGAAGGACCGCTCAGGCCCACCCCCAGCAGGGCGGCGGGATCCTCGCCCGGAGGCGGCGCATCACGGTGGGGTTCATCGGGGGGCGTGTCGGTCGTCATGGTGGGCTTCCGTCGGGGTTCACCCCGTCAGGACGGAACGAGCCCCCAAGGTTACCGATCTTCTTCCGGCGTACCCTGGGAGGCCCGGAATCCGGGACAGGGAGCAGGCTCATGCGACGCAGGATCTTCGGCTGGGCCTGGCCGCTCGCCCTGCTCGGCCTCGCCGCGCAGCCCACCGCGGCGGAGGACGCCCCCACGCGCGACACCGCCGTCGCCTCCCTGGACGCCCTGCTGGAGCCGGTCCGCGCGCGCCCCGCCGTGCCCGCCCTCACCGCCATCGTGATCTCCAGCCGGGGCACGCTGGCGCGCGGCACCGTGGGCGTGCGCAAGCGCGGCGCGCCCACCAAGGTGGGCGCCGACGACCTGTGGCATCTCGGTTCCTGCACCAAGACGATGACGGCCACGCTCATCGGGCGCCTCGTCGACCAGAAGAAGCTGCGCTTCGACCTGACCCTCGGCGAGGCCTTCCCCAAGCTCGCCAAGACGATGCACGCCGACTGGAAGGCCGTGACGCTGGACCTGCTGCTGCGCAACCGCAGCGGCATGCCCGCCGACCTCGGCCGCGACGGTCTCTGGGGCCGGCTCTATGCCCATCAAGGCACGCCACGCGAGGCGCGCC
>JARGNS010000049.1 GCA_029213105.1 Planctomycetota bacterium | reverse complement strand
CAGCCCGCCCTGCTCGCGATCGGCCTGGGCATGACGATGTACGGGGCCTTGTACTTCCTGATGCACGACGTGCTCGTGCACCGCCGCCTGAAGCTGCCCTTCATCCCCCAGAAGGGCTACCTGCACCGGGTGGTGCGCGCGCATCTGGTTCATCACCGCACCACGACGAAAGAGGACGCCGTCTCGTTCGGGTTTCTCTTCGCAGGTGACCCCGAGCGCCTGCTCGCCCGCATGGAGGCGAAGGCGGCCGCTCGCAAGGGTGCCAGCCCGGAGGCCCCCGCGCCCACCAGGGGCCACGGGCAGGCCTGATCCGCCCCGCACGGGCGGCGGGGGCATTTCTCGGGAATTCCCTGATACGCCGGGGGCCGTCTGCGCATACCTCCCTGAGCGACGAGGCACCGACAGCGGGTCTCCCAGCGTGTCGACTCCCCCGGGCGACCCCCTACCGCCAGCTCCCGCCCCCGGCGTCATGAGTCCTCCCCCACCCTCCCCTGGCCGGGGGCGGTGCTGTCACCTCACACGGGCCTATCCGGATCGCACGCGAATCGGCTAGCCTCGCGGGATGCGAATCCCGATGACGTCTGCGCTGGCCCGTCTGCTGACGGCCCTGCTGCTCGTACTTCTCCTCGCCCCCGCCGCCCTGCGCGCGGAAGACGAACCGGCCGCGGACGAGCCCAAGGAGCCGGAGCCCGCCCCGCTCGCGGCGGGAGATCTCGCCGGCCTGCGCTTCCGCTCCCTCGGACCGGCGCTCATGGCGGGTCGCGTCGGAGACCTTGCGGTCGTCCCGGAGAAGCCCGCGACGTGGTATGTCGCGGCCTGCTCGGGCGGCGTCTGGAAGACGACGAACGCGGGGACCACCTGGAAGCCGATCTTCGACGACCAGGGCTCGTACTCGATCGGCTGCGTCTCCCTCGACCCGTCCAACAGCAACACCGTCTGGGTCGGCACCGGAGAGAACAACGCCCAGCGCAGCGTCTCCTTCGGGGACGGCGTCTACCGCTCGGATGACGGCGGTGCCTCGTGGACGCACACCGGCCTGAAGGACTCCGAACACATCGGCATGATCAAGGTGGATCCGCGCGACAGCCGGGTCGTCTACGTCGCAGCCCAGGGGCCCCTCTGGCGCAGCGGAGGCGACCGCGGCCTCTACAAGACCACCGACGGCGGCACGACGTGGACCCGGGTGCTGCACATCAGTGACGACACGGGTGTGAACGAGGTGCACTTCGACCCGCGCAACCCGGACGTGCTCTACGCGTCCTCGTGGCAGCGCCGGCGTCACGTCTGGACGCTGATCGACGGAGGGCCCGAGTCGACCATCTACAAGTCCACCGATGCAGGCGCCACCTGGTCGAAGAGCGCCAAGGGCCTCCCGGGCGTCGACAAGGGCCGCATCGGCCTCGGCGTGTCCCCCGTGAACCCCGACATCGTCTACGCCATCGTCGAAGCGGCGCGCGGCAAGAGCGGCTTCTACCGGTCCACGGACCGCGGGGCGTCGTGGCACAAGCGCGGCAGCTACAAGCCCTCGGGCGCGCAGTACTACAACGAGATCGTCTGCGATCCCGTGAACGCCGACCGCGTCTACGCGCTGCACACGATCCTGCGCGTCACGAACGACGGCGGGAAGACGTTCCAGAACGTCCCGCGCAAGAATCGCCACGTGGATGATCACGCCCTGTGGATCGACCCGCGCGACAACACGCACATGGTCGTCGGCTGCGACGGCGGCGTGTACGAGACCCACGACGACGCCTCGAACTGGCAGTTCAAGGCCAACCTGCCGATCACGCAGTTCTACCGCGTGAGCGTGGACGAATCCGAGCCGTTCTACTTCGTCTACGGCGGCACGCAGGACAACAACTCCCAGGGCGGCCCCTCGCGCACGACGGACCGTGCCGGCATCACGAACGCCGACTGGTTCGTCACCGTGGGCGGCGACGGCTACGAGACGCGCGTGGACCCCACCGACCCGAACACGGTCTACAGCCAGTGGCAGTACGGCGGTCTCGTGCGCCACGATCGCCGCAGTGGTGAGCGCGTCGACATCCGCCCCCGGACGGCGGCGGGCGCCGCCCCGCTGCGCTGGAACTGGGACAGTCCGCTGGTCCTGAGCGCGCACGATCCGAAGCGCTTGTACTTCGCGGCCAACATGCTCTTCCGCACCGATGACCGCGGGCACAGCTGGCGCGCGGTCAGCGGCGACCTGACCCAGCAGATCGACCGCAACAGCCTGAAGGTCATGGGGCGCATCCAGCGCCCCGATGCCGTGGCCAAGGACGACTCCACCAGCTTCTACGGCAACATCGTCTCGCTCGACGAGTCCCCCCTCGACGAGAACCTGCTCTACGTGGGCACGGATGACGGCCTCGTGCAGATCACCGAGGACGGGGGCACGACGTGGCGCACGGTCGACACGCTGCCCGGCGTACCCGCCAACACGTACGTGAGCTGCCTCACCGCCTCCCCCACCGAGGCGGACACGGTGTATGCGGCCTTCGACAACCACAAGCAAGGCGACTTCAAGCCCTACCTCCTGATGAGCAAGGACCGCGGCCGCACCTGGACCTCGATGGCCAGCGACCTGCCGGACCGCAACGTGGCGCTCTGCATCCTCCAGGATCATGTCCGCAGCGACCTCCTGTTCGTGGGAACGGAGTTCGGCGTCTACGCGAGCGTCGATCGCGGCGCGCGCTGGATCCGCCTCAAGGGCGGCCTGCCGACCATCGCCGTGCGGGACATGGCCATCCAGAAGCGCGAGAACGACCTGGTGCTCGGCACCTTCGGCCGCGGGTTCTACGTGCTCGACGACTACACCCCGCTGCGCCACATGACGGCGGCCACGCCGGAGATCCCGGCGGAGGTCTTCCCCGTGAAGCCGGCCCTGCGCTACCTCGAGCGCAGCCGGCTGGGCGGCGGCAACGGGCTGGGCTGGCAGGGCGCTGCGCACTACGCCGCCAAGAACCCGGCCTTCGGTGCGGTGTTCACCTACCGCCTCGCCGAGAAGCTGCGGACGCGCGCGGAAGCGCGCCGCGAGCGCGAGGCGGAGGCACGCAAGGCGGAGGAGGACATCCCCTACCCCTCGCTCGAGGAGCTGCGCGCCGAGGACACGACGCCGGACCCGGAAGTCCTGCTCGTCGTCCGCGACGACACGGGCACCGTCGTCCAGCGCGTGCCCGCCTCGCGCGAGAAGGGGCTGCACCGCGCGGCCTGGAACCTGCGCTATCCGGCCATCACGCCGGTCGACGCCAAGAACGCCGGCACCCGCGCGCCGGCACCGGGGAAGAACGCCCCCCTCGCGCTGCCGGGTACCTACACGGTCGAGCTCGTGTCGATCGTCGAGGGCCAGGTCAAGCGCCTGGCCGCGCCGCAGCCCTTCGAGGTCGTGCCCCTGGACCTGGCGACCTTCGTCACCCCGGACAAGAGCGCGCGGCTGGCCTTCCAGCGCCGCGCGGCGCGGTTGGAGCGCTCGGTCCTCGCCGCCGACCGCTTCCTGGGGGAACTGCGAGCCCAGCTCGTCGCCCTGCGGGGCGCCGTGTATCGCACGCCGCAGGCCGAGCTGGCCGAGCTGGGCGCCCTGGACCAGGCGCTGGCGACCCTGCGGGCGCTGGAGACGCGCATGCGCGGCGATGCCACGCGGCGCAAGCACGACCGTCCGGCCGCACGCGGCATCCGCGCGCGCATCCACGACGTCACGTCCAACCAGGGGCGGGTGACCTCCGCACCGACCGCGACCCAGATCGAGGATGTGCAGGTGGCCGAGGCGCTCTACACGGCCTTCCATGGGGATCTGGTGGCCTTCGCCGCCGGCCCCCTGCGCGCGGCGCGCGAGCGCGCCCGCAAGGCGGGCGCTCCCTGGACCCCTGCACGCCTGCCCGCCTGGCCGCCGCGTTAGGGCCGAATCCGGAGAAAACCTGACGGTTCGCGCCTGGAGTGCGCTGGGACCCCATGGCGGGAGTTCCACCACGTGATCTCGGAAGAACAGCAGGCCTTGGAATTCGCTCGGACGCTGCAAGCCGCGGTGCACCCCGAGGTCGTCAAGGCCCTGCGCGTCCGCGCCCGCACGGGAACCACGCCCCTGGCGCGTCGCGCCGCGCTGCTGGCCCTCGAGGGCCGCGACGCCGACGTGTGGTGGGATCCGGTCACGCTCGCATTCTGCGAGGATGCCGACGCGACGGTTCGCGGGGACGCCGCCGACATCCTGGCTCGCGCCCTGGCCGACCCCCGCCATGCCGCGGTCCACGCGGCCCTGCGCGAGATCCTCATTCGCGGGCTGACCCGGACGCCCTAGCCCCTAGCCTTCGGCCCCGGCAGCCCATGAAGACGGGACGGCTCCCGGCATCGACCGCTGCGACCTCCGTGCTACAACCCCGCCATGCTGCCCCAAGCAACGCCGATGCTCGTCTTCATGGGCCTGGGCTGGCTGCTGGGCTGGATCCTGTTCTGGCGCGTCCGGCACCTCCCGGCGAGCGTCGCGAGCGCCCAGAGTCCGGCCGAGGGCGACGAGGCGGTCACGATCATCATCCCGGCCCGCAACGAGGCCTCCTCGTTGCCGAACCTCCTGGGAGACCTCGCCACGACGCGACCCGCAGGCTGTCGCGTGGTCGTCGTCAACGACGGCTCGGAAGACGACACGGCCGCGATCGCCGAGGGCTTCGACTTCGTCGAGCTGCTGCATGCCTCCCCCCTACGCGACGGCTGGATCGGCAAGACCTGGGCCTGCCACACGGGCGCGGCGACGGTGGATGACGGCGTCTTGATCTTCCTCGACGCGGACGTCCGTGTGCACGGGGACGCCCTGGCCCGCGCCGTGCGCTACCGCGCCGAGCGCGGCGGTCTGCTCACGATCTGGCCGTACCACCGGGTCGAGAAGCCCTACGAGCACACGAGCTCGATCTTCAACATCGTCTCGTTCGCGGCGTCGGGCGCGGCGAGCCTCCTGCCCCCCAGGCGACCCCGCGCCGGCTTCGGCCCGCTCATGATCACGACGCGGGAAGACTACGAACGCGTCGGCGGCCACGAAGCCGTCAAGGGCTCGGTCATCGAGGACTTCGCCCTCACGAACCGCTACTCGCAAGCCGAGCTGCGCGTCACCAACCTCGGCGGCGGCAAGGACGTCTCCTTCCGCATGTACCCCGACGGCTTCCGCAGCCTCATCGAAGGCTGGACGAAGAACTTCGGCTCCGGCGCGTGGGCGATCGGTGCCCTGCGCGCGCTCGCGCTGCTGATCTGGCTCACGGTCGCCGTGGGCGTCATCAAGTGGGGCGGCGGCATGGCCACCCACGCAGCCCCGCGCGTGCTCTACGCCATGTTCGCCGTGCAGATCTTCGTCATGCAGCGCCAGGTCGGCTCGTTCAGCGTGCTGTGCGCCCTGCTCTATCCGCTCGAGATCCTGTTCCTCGCGCTGGTACTTCTCCGCTCCCTGTGGCGTACGCATGTACGGAAGTCCGTGACGTGGCGCGGCCGCGAGGTGGCGACGCGTCCGTGAGCGTCGCGGCCGGCGTCTTGCGCTGGGCCAGCAGCCAGGCGTAGAGGTCGTCGCGTGCGTAGGTCTGCGCCCAGATCCAGTGCATGGAGAACGGGTACGCGGTCCAGCAGGCCTCGCCGCCAGCGGCCCGGTGCGCGTCGACGAGGCGCTTGTGCCGAAACGCGAAGGTGAAGATGTCCAGGCCACCATGGAACGCCCAGACCGGCACCTCGGCCGCGGCCGCGACGCCGCGGGTGGAGCCCCAGGCGCACAGGGGCGCGGCGGCCGCGATGCGCTCCGGGTAGGCCTTGATGGTGTCCCAGACGCCCGTCCCCCCCACGCACACCCCGGTCAGGTAGACCCGCTCGGGGTCGACGTCGTACGCCGCGATGGCGTGGTCGACCAGGCCGATCACGACCTCCGGCGACCAGGCCTCCCCCATGGAGGGCGTCATGGCCGAGAGCACCACCATGGGGAGATCCCGCCCCCGCTCGATCTCGTCGGCCGGATCGCCGTCGGGGATCGCGCGGACGTCGGCGCCGTGGGTCGAGGCCCCGGGCAGGTAGACGAGCAGCGGCCAGCGCGAGCCGTCGGGACGCGCCGCGCCATGCCCCGGGGGCCGGTAGAGCAGGTAGTGGAATGTCCGCGTACTCGCCCCGCACGGATGGGCGTAGGCTCCGGGCGTCTGGCGGCAGATCGCACGCGTGCGAGCGCATCCCGTGAGCAGGAGCGCACATGCCACGACGAGCAGGCAGAGGTCCCGGATCTCCACTCGTTGCACGCCGTCCCCTTCCCGCTGAGCAGGCAGGGTACCGACCACGCCCCCCGACCGGTATCCTCCACGGCATGCCGCGCCCCATCCACGCCGTCCGCCGCCTGGTCGCGGTGGCGGCACTCGCGCTCGCCGCCACGGGGGGCTGGCTGGGCTGCGGCGATCCCGCGCCCGCCGTCGTCGACGACGCGCCGGTCATCTCGGCCGCGACCCTGGCCGCCATTCCCCATCAGGGCCGGCCCGGCGATGGCTTCGTCGGCTCGGCCGCGTGCCGCGCATGCCACGCAGAGGAACATGCCAGCTGGCACCGCTCGTATCACCGCACCATGACCCAGGCCGCCTCCACCCAGAGCGTCCTGGCCGCCTTCGATGGCCGCGTGATCGAGCGCGGGACGGACGGCTGGAAGCTCGAACACGAGGGCGGCGAGTCCTACGTCCGTGAGCGCGGCACGGCCGCCCCGCAGGTCTTCGGGCCGCGCCGGCGGGTGGTGATGACGACCGGGTCCCACCACATGCAGGTGTACTGGATCGAGAGCGCGTTCCCGTCGCGCGAGCCCGAACTGCTGCCCTTCGTGTACATGCTGGCCGAGCAACGCTGGCTCCCGCGCGAGGCGGCCTTCGTCGCGCCGCCCGATCACGGGCCCATGGACTCGCGCTGGAACGATGGCTGCATCCGCTGCCATGCCACGGGCGGCCAACCCGGGCACGACGCCAGCCGGCAGGCCTTCAACACCCGGGTCGCCGAACTGGGCATCACGTGCGAGGCCTGCCACGGCCCCGGCGAAGCCCACGCGGCGTTCCACGCCCGGCCCGAGGCCGAGCGCGTGGGCACGCCGGAGCCGGACGTCGTCAACCCCCTCGCACTGCCCCAGATCCGCCAGGCTCAGGTCTGCGGCCAATGCCACGCCGCGTCGGGCCCGCCGAGCCTCGCCTCGGACGTCGCCTGGCTCGTGGAGGGCTACCCCTACCGGGCGGGGGACGACCTGTGGGCCACGCGGGGCATCTCGCGCCACCCGGCCAAGGCATCCCAGCCGGCGGCGCGCGTCCCCGAGACCAACTTCCCGATGCCGGCAGACCAGTGGTCGTACTTCTTCTGGCCCGATGGCCAGGTGCGCGTTTCGGGCCGGGAGTACAACGGCTTGCTCGAGTCGGCCTGCTACCAACGCGGCGCGATGACCTGCCTGAGCTGCCACTCGATGCACGACAGCGACCCGAACGACCAACTGGCCCAGGGACGCGACGGCGACGGGGCCTGCCTGGACTGCCACGAGGCCCTCGGCGAGGACCTGCAGGCCCACACACACCACGCACCGACGTCCAGCGGCAGCCGCTGCCTGAACTGCCACATGCCGCACACGACCTGGGGACTGACGAAGGCCATCCGCAGCCACGAGATCACCAGCCCCAGCGTTGCGGAAAGTCGCGCACCCATCCGCCGCCCCAACGCCTGCAACCTCTGCCATCTGGACCAGACCCTCGGCTGGACGGCGGACCACCTGGCCCGCTGGTACGGCCACGAGCGCCCCGAGCTCGGCACCT
Organism: Planctomycetota bacterium; assembly: GCA_029213105.1. Lineage (GTDB taxonomy): Bacteria > Planctomycetota > PLA2 > PLA2 > JAEUHO01 > JAHEIK01. The sequence goes on along the minus strand of JARGNS010000049.1, from coordinate 5,325 downwards.
TGGGCGAGGAGGTCGCGGCGTCGGTCGTCTGGCTCGCGAAGGGGGACGCGGGCCAGCGCGCCCTGCTGGCCTGGCACATGGGATGGCGCGAAGCCCAGGCGGCCTCGGGCGCGGACTGGCTCGCTCCGCATCTCTCGATGGCTGCCGCAGGCGACCCCTACGCCCAGGTCCGCTACGGCGCCGCACGCTCCCTGCGAGCCCTGCCCGGCTTCTCGGATTGGTCCTTCGACTTCCTGGCACCCCAGAGCGATCGAACGGCCGCCGGCAAGGCCGCCTACGGACTCTGGCAGGCGCTCCCCGCGGGGCCCCGGGGCCGACCGGCGCGGCTGCTCTTCCGCCCGGACGGGACCCTCGATCTGGACTTCGCCATGCGGCTCCAGAAGGCCCGGGACACCCGCCGGATCTTCCTGGCCGAGTAGGCGCCGGAAAGCCCTTTGGATCGGGCAAGGGCTTCCCTGAACTTTCATGCCTCGGCGCCTCCCTGGAGGCACCATGCGCACCTGCGGAGGTCGCCATGTCCCTGAGCGCAACCGAGCGTAAGTCTGAGTTGATCGAACAGGTCGCGGAGCGCGTCCACGAACGCGTGACAACCGAGCACGCAAGCGCTACCGAGCGCTTCGTTCGACGGTTCTACGCCCACGTCCCGCCGAGCGACGTCGTGCACGACACGACCGACAATCTCTACGGCGCAGCCATCGCCTTGTGGCAACTCGCCGAGGTCCGCAAGCCGTGCACCCCCAAGGTGCGCGTCTATACGCCGAGCGCCGATCAGGACGGCTGGCACTCGAAGCACACGATCGTCGAGGTCGTGTCGGATGACATGCCTTTCCTGCTCGAATCCCTCGCCGCCTGGCTCAACCGCCACGACGCCCAGGTGCAGACGTTCATCCACCCGGTCTTCGACGTCGTCCGCGACGCGGACGGCCGCCTCGAGTCCTGCCGCAACCCCACGGAAGTCGTCAACGACGGCGGCCGCGAGTCCTTCATGCACTTGGCCGTGGCCGAGCAGCCCCAGGTCCGGCTGGTGCCCCTGGCCGAGGAACTCATGCGGGTCCTGGGCGACGTGCGAGCCGCGGTCGAGGATTTCCCGCTGATGGCAAACCGCTGCGAGGGCATCGCCAGCGAGTTCGCCGCGGAGAACTCCGAGGACCTCGAAGGCGTGGCGTTCCTGCGCTGGCTCCTGCAGGACCACTTCACGTTCCTCGGCTACCGCTGCTACACCTTCGAGGGCGACGATGCCACGGCGGAGCCGGGCACGGGTTCCGGTCTCCTGCGTGACGACATCGCCCACGTCTTCGAAGGCCTGCTCACCGGCGGCCGCCGGCCCGCCGAACTCGACAGCATCATGGGCATCCGCATCACGAAGACGAACCGCGACTCCACAGTTCATCGCCCCGTGCCCATGGACGCCATCGGCATCAAGCGCTACGGGCCGAACGGCGAGGTGACCGGGGAGCACGTCTTCATCGGCCTGTTCACGTCGCGCGCCTACAGCCTCAGCCCTCGCGACATCCCGATCCTCCGCAGCAAGGTGGAGCAGGTCCTCTCGACCGCGGGCTTCCATCCGGACAGCTACGACCACAAGACGCTCGTTCACATCCTGGACACGTATCCGCGCGACGAGCTGTACCAGATCCCGCTGGAGCAACTGCAGGACATCGCCCTGGGCATCCTGCAGCTCCACGAGCGCCCGAACATCGCGTTCTTCCCGCGTATCGACCCCTTCGAACGCTACGCGAGCTGCCTGATCTTCGTCCCGCGCGACCGCTACGGCACGGAACTCCGACTCCGTTTCCAGGAGATCCTGGAGAAGGCCTTCGACGGGAAGGTCTCGAACTACTACACGCGCCTCACGACCGAGGCGCACGCACGCCTGCTGCTCTACGTACGCACCACGCCCGGCCAGCTGCCGGCATGGGACGCGGACGAGATCCAGAGCCTCCTCGTTGAGGCCAGCCGCTCGTGGCAGGACCGACTGCGCACGGCCCTCATCGAGGAGCGTGGCGAGCAGGGCGGTCTCGAGGCGTACCACCGCTACGGCGCCGCCTTCCCGTCGAGCTACCGGGACACCTACAGCGCCGAGGTCGGCGTCAAGGATATCGCCTCGCTCGACGCCGCGATCGAAGGTGGCAGCTTCACGATGAACCTCTACCGCGCGCTGGAAGCGCGCGAGCACGAGGCCTGCTTCAAGCTGTACTCCTGCGGTGGAGCCGCACCGCTCTCCGACATCCTCCCGGTACTTGAGAACATGGGCCTACGCGTCCAGCGCGAAGTGCCCTACCGGGTTCGACCGCGCGACTTCGAGCGCGAGGTCTGGATCAGTGACTTCGAACTTGCCAGTCACGACGACACGCCCATCGACCTTGCCACGGTGCGCGACGGCTTCCACGAGGCCTTCACGCAGACGTGGAGCGGGCAGCATGAGGACGATGGTTTCAACCATCTCGTGCTACGCGCGAACCTGAGCGCGCGCCAGATCAGCGTGCTGCGGGCGTACTGCAAGTACCTGCGCCAGGCCCAGGTCCCGTTCTCCCAGGAGTACATGGAGCGCACACTCGCGGCGCACCCGCAGGTCGCTCGTCAACTGATCAGGCTCTTTGAGACCCGTTTCGACCCGTCCGCAGACGACGGACGCGAAGCCCGCGCCTCGGCGATCGTCGCCGAACTCGAGCACCGCTTCGAGAGCATCACGAGCCTGGACGAGGATCGCATCCTGCACTCATTCCTGACCGTCATCGAGGCGACGGTGCGCACCAACCACTATCAGACGGACGAGGACGGGGCACCCAAGCCCTACCTCTCGTTCAAGTTGGAGTCGCACAAGGTCCCCGGGCTCCCCAAGCCCCGCCCGCTGTACGAGATCTTCGTGTTCTCCGTTCGCATGGAAGGGGTCCACCTGCGCGGGGGACTGGTCGCCCGCGGCGGCCTGCGTTGGTCCGACCGCCTTGAGGACTTCCGCACGGAGGTTCACGGCCTGATGAAGGCCCAGATGGTAAAGAACGCCGTCATCGTCCCGGTCGGCTCCAAGGGCGGCTTCGTAGTGAAGCGTCCGCCGGCCGACAGCAACGAACTCTGGGACGAGGTTGTCTACTGCTATCGCACGCTCATCAGCGGCCTGCTCGACATCACGGACACCCTCGACGGCCCCACGGCCGGGCCGCCGCCGCCGGTCGTCCGTCGTGACGGCGATGACCCGTACCTCGTGGTCGCGGCCGACAAGGGCACCGCGACCTTCTCGGACACGGCCAATGGCGTGGCCGCCGACTATGGCTTCTGGCTCGACGACGCATTCGCCTCGGGCGGCTCCGTCGGCTACGACCACAAGAAGATGGGCATCACCGCCCGCGGCGCGTGGGAGTCGGTCAAGCGCCACTTCCGCGAGATGAACAAGGACATCCAGAAGGAAGATTTCACGGCGATCGGCATCGGTGACATGGGTGGGGATGTGTTCGGCAACGGCATGCTCCTCTCCAAGCACACGCGCCTGATCGCCGCGTTCAACCACATGCACATCTTCATCGATCCGACCCCGGATGCGGCGAAGAGCTTCGTGGAGCGCCAGCGCCTGTTCGACCTGCCGCGATCGACATGGGCCGACTACGACGAGAGCCTCCTCTCCGAGGGCGGCGGCGTCTACGCCCGCAACGTGAAGTCGATCCCCCTGAATGACCAGATGCGCACGCTGTTCGGCCTCGAGGGCGAGCGCGTCACGCCCAACGAGCTGATCCACACCATCCTGCAGGCAGACGTCGAGCTGATGTGGCTCGGCGGCATCGGCACCTATGTCCGTGCGAGCCACGAAGCCGACACGGCCGTCGGCGACCGCGCCAACGATGCCGTCCGCATCACGGCCCAGCAGCTGCGCGCCCAGGTCGTCGGCGAGGGGGCGAACCTCGGCCTCACCCAGCCTGCGCGCATCGAGTACGCCCAACATGGTGGCCGCATCAACACGGACGCGATCGACAACTCGGCCGGCGTCGACTGCTCGGACCACGAGGTCAACATCAAGATCTTCCTGGGCGAGATCGTGCGCGCCGGGGATCTCACGCGCGAACAACGTGACGCCCTGCTGGCCGAGATGACCGACGAGGTCGGCGAACTCGTCCTGCGCGACAACTACCTGCAGACGCAGAGCATCTCCGTCTCCCAGTTCCTCGGCCCCCACTTGCTGGACCGCTTTGCACACTTCATCCGCCGCCAGGAACGCAGCGGTCGACTGGACCGAGGCGTCGAGTTCCTGCCGGACGACGAGGAGCTGGCCGACCGCTCCGCGCGTGGCACGGGCCTCACGCGCCCTGAACTCTCCGTGCTCCTCGCCTATGCGAAGATGGAGCTGTACGACTTCCTGGTGGCGTCTGAGCTGCCCGACGACCCGGCCCTCGTGCACGTGCTCGAGGAGTATTTCCCGGCACCGCTGCGTGAGCGCTTCGCCGATCGCATGGGCGCCCATCGCCTGCGACGCGAGATCATCGCGACTGTCGTGACCAATGAGATCATCAACCGCGTGGGTCTGGGCTTCGGGCACGAGGTGGGAGAGAAGACTGGGCACACCCCCGCGAACATCGCGCGCGCGTACATCATCGCGAAGCACGTCTTCGGGATCGGAGCACTTTGGGCTGAGATCGAGAGCCTCGACAACCAGATCCCCGCAGCACTGCAGGCCGACCTGTTGGCAGACTGCGGACGGCTCGTGGAGCGCGCCACGGTCTGGTTCCTTCGCCAGGGGCAGATGCCGCTGGACATCGAAGCCGAGATCGCGCGGTTCCGCCCCGGCGTCGCCGAGGTGATGGCGAACCTGGACGCCGTCCTCGGCGACAACCAGCGCCTGATGCTAGCCACCCGTCAGTCGGGCTACGAAGAACGCGGAACGCCGACATCCCTGGCGTTCCAGATCGCGCGCTTCCCGGCACTCACGGCGATTCTCGACGTGATCTGCCTTGCGGCCGACGACGACCTCCCGGCTCCGGATGTCGCCCGTGTCCACGCGGCCACCGCGTCGCACTTCGGCTTCGATTGGCTGCGGCGCGCCGCAGGACATCTGCCTTCGGACACGGCCTGGGACAAGCTCGCGATCACGGCGCTGCTCGAGGACCTCGAAGCGGAGCACGTGGGGATCACACGCCGCATCCTGGCCACGTCGGATCGGAGTCTGGATCCCCAGCAGGCGATCCAGGACTGGGCCGCCACGCTCGGTCCGCTGGCCACGCGCACGGAGCAGATGATCTCCGAGCTGCAGGCCCAGGGGCACGTCGACTTCCAGATGCTGGCTGTCGCGACGCGCCGCCTCAAGGCGATGTCGGAGTAGACCTCATGCGGCGGAGCGCT
>JARGNS010000048.1 GCA_029213105.1 Planctomycetota bacterium | reverse complement strand
CGCACGGGGGGGCGTACGCGCTGTCCTGCGCTGCGCGTGCGCGGCGCGGGCATCCACAGCCAGCGCCCATCTCCCCCAGCGCACGGGGAGGCCTGCGCGCTGTCCTGCGCTGCGCGTGCGCGGCGCAGGCATGCACAGCCTGCGCCCATCTCCCCCAAGCGCACGAGGAGGCCTGCGCGCTGTCCTGCGCTGCGCGTGCGCGGCGCGGGCATCCACAGCCCGTGCCCATCTCCCCCAACCGATCCACGGGGAGACCGAAGTGAGGCGTGGGTTCGGAGGCGCCGCGAGGAGTCGAGCGCGTGGCGTGGGCTTCCACGCGAGCGCGCTGACGACGACGCGCCGCCCCGCTCCACTCGCCTCACTTTGCGCCGAAGACGAGGTCGTAGCGCTGATAGACCTCGAGGCAGAGGGCCATGATGGCCGTGGAGTACACGCGCCCCCCGTCACCGCCCCACGGGCCGATCGGATCCCACGAGCCCTTGTACTGGCAGTAGTCCGTGTCCTTGCGCTGCGGGTCGATCATGGCCTTGTCCATGGCCCTGCGCCAGGTGTCCCAGCTCTTGCCACCCACCTGGAACATCGCGAGCGTCGCGTAGTACCAGTAGTACATGTCGATCGACCCGTCGGTCGCGTTCCACGTCGGCGGGAGCTTCGAGCACAGCTGCGCGCCGCGCTTGATGATCTCGCTCTTGCGCGGGTCCTCGCCCATGAAGATGCGCGCCAGCAGGCCCACGGCTGTCATGGCCTCGGTCTTCTCGCCGGGGAAGCGATCCACGAGTTCCAGCGGCCGGGCCGAGCCCTCGCCACGCCTCGTGTAGCCCACCCGCCCGTAGTCCGGGTCCGTGACCTTGTCGAGCCAGGCCTTGAGCCCCTCGAAGGAGGACTCGTCGATCGTCAGGGAGGCCTTGCGGCCGCGCTTCAGATCGGCCTTGTTGACGAGCTGCGCGCTCTTGAGCGCCATCATCATCCAACCCGACACGGAGGTGTCGTTCGCCCCCGGCTTGATGCCGTAGCGCCACGCGAAGTACGGGTTGCGGGCCAGCGCGATGAAGTCGAGACCGCGCTGGGCGGCACCCCGCCAGATCGAGCTGCCGGTCATGCCGTAGGCCTCGACCATCGCCAGGGCGGCCGTGGCGTGGTTGTAGATGTACTGCTGGGTGTTGCGCGGGCCGAAGCAGCCCTCGGGGTCCTGGATGTTCTTCAGGTAGCGCAAGCCGCGCCCCACGACCTTGTTGAAGGGGTGCTTGCCGCGGTTGGTGTAGCCGGCGCCCAGGAACGCGCAGAGCGCGAGGCCCGTCACGCCGGGGTCGTAGAGCGCCTTGCCGAGCCCGTCGGGCATCTGGCTGGCGTCGCTGACCGGCTTGCCGTCGCACCAGCGGTTGAAGCCAGCAGCCTCCCAGCCGCCGTCGGGGGACTGATGGGCTGCGAGCCAGCGCAGGGCGTCGTCGATGGCGTCGAGTTCCTTGCCTCCCCCGTAGCCCGAGCTGCCGCCATTGCGGTTGCCACCGCGACCGGGGAACGCCCCGCCGGCGCCGCCGCCGATCCCGACGAGGCCGTTGCTCGAGGGGCCCTCGTACGGCGCGTCGGAGTCGCCTTCGCTCTCGCCGAACATCTCGTTGTGCGGCATGTCGTTGTCGGTGACGGGATTCTCCTCGACCGGCTCGTCCGTGATGACGGGCTCGTCCGTGGGGATCTCCTGCTCGTGGATCTGCTTGTCTTCGTCGACGGGATCCTCGATATCCTCCTCGATCTTCTCGGCATCCATGCTCGCCCGCAGGGGCGGGCGCTTGATCGTGGCGGCTTCGGTGGTGTCGAACAGCGTCAAGATGAAGAACAGCAGCACGTGCAGGGCGACGGAGGTCATCCACCACGGGCTCTGGCGCAGGGCGCCGTAGAGCTGCTCGTTGAAGTCGTCGGCGGGTTGGAACGCATCCTGATGGATCGGGCGGGTCATCGTGACCTCCTTGGGCTCTCGAGCGCGCGCGCGGCGCAGGCGCTGGGTGACTGGGGTGGCGTCGGGCGCGTCCGCGGCGTGGCTTCCCACGCCGCGGCGGCCTGGTCTTGGGCGCCTAGCGGCCGCCGAAGACCTTGGGGTAGCGGAAGTACACTTCGAGGCACATGGCCATCAGCGCGGTCGAGTAGACGCGACCGCCATCCGCGCCCCACGGGCCGATGGGATCCCACGAGCCCTTGTAGAGGCACGCATCCGTGTCCTGACGCTGGCTCTGCACCATGGCCTTGTCCATCGCGGTGCGCCACGTCTTCCACGGCGCGCCGCCGACCTGGAACATGGCGAGCGTACCGTAGTACCAGTAGTACATGTCGATCGAACCGTCGGTCGTGTTCCAGGTCGGAGGCAGCTTGGCACACAGTGCGGCACCGTTCTTCACGGCGGCGCTCTTGCGCGGATCCTCGCCGATGAACACGCGTGCGAGCACGCCCACGGCCGTCATCGACTCGGACTTGTCTCCGGGGAAGCGATCGATCAGCGCCTGCGGCCGGGCCGGGCCGGTGCCACGCTGCACGTAGCCCACGCGGCCGTAGTCCGGATCGGTCATCTTGTCGAGCCACGCGCGGATGCCGTCGAAGGACCCCTCGTCGTAGGTCAGGGGCGCCTTGCGGCCGCGACGCACGGCGTCCTTGTTGATGAGGGCGGCGCTCTTGAGCGCCATCATCATCCAGCCGGTGACGCTGGTGTCGTTGTCCCCAGGCTTCACGCCGTAGCGCCACACGAAGTACGGGTTGCGCGCCAGGGCGATGAAGTCCAGGCCGCGCTGGGCCGCGCCCTTCCAGATGGGGCTGCCCGTCATGCCGAACGCCTCGACCATGGCGAGGGCCGCGATGGCGTGGTTGTAGATGTACTGCTGCGAGTTGCGGGGGCCGAAGCAGCCCTCGGGGTCCTGGATGTTCTTCAGATAGCGCAGGCCCTTGCTCACCACCTTGTTGAAGGGGTGCTTGCCGCGGTTGGTGTAGCCGGCGCCCAGGAACGCGCAGAGCGCCAGGCCCGTGACGCCAGGGTCGTTGTTCGCGCCACCCAGGCCGTCCGGCATGCGGGCGGGGTCGGTGACCGGGCGACCGTCGCACCAGCGGTGGAAGCCGGCCGCCTCCCAGCCGCCGTCGGGCGACTGGTGGGCGGCGAGCCAGCGCAAGGCGGCGTCCAGGGCGTCATGGAAGGTGCTGGGGCTGCCACCACCCCCACCGCCGGGCAGGCGCCCGCCGGGGCCGAAGGGGCTGCCCCCCGCGTCGCCGCCAATGCCCACGGTGCCGTTCTTCGACGGGCCGCCGAGATGGGCATCGGAGAAGCCCTCGTCCTCGCCGAAGACATCGGCGGAATCCAGGTCGTTCTCGGTCTGGGGCTTGTCGAGCACGGGATCGTCAACCAGCAGGGGCTCCTTGACGACGAGATCCGTCTCGTTGACTTCCTTGGTCTGCTCCTGGGTCTTCTCGATCTCGTCCGGCGCCTCATCGGGCTCGCCCGGACTCATCGTGATCGTGCGCGTCTCCTGCGCGACCGTCTCCGATGTGTTGAACATCGCGAGAATGACGAAGGCGAAGACGTGCAGCGCGATCGAAACCATCCACCACGGGCTCTGGCGCAAGGCGCCATAGAGTTGTGCGTTGAAGTCTTCTTCGCTTGCGAAGGCGTCGGGGTGTGTGTGGCGTGCGTGGCGTGCCATGGCTCGTCTCCTCTGTCGGGTGGACGGGCTGGACAAACGCCGACGCGCAGCCCTGGTTCGGCCGCAAACGATTGAATTCCGGCAATGGAGGACAATTGCGGAATTGTCGATCTACTCGTGAACCGCGTGTGCGGCGGCGCGTTGAAGCAGGCGTCGCGGGTCCAGCAGGCCGCGGGTCAGCGGGCTCGGAAGCCCACCACCGACCACGCGCCCTCGCCATGCCGATGGGTCACTTCGAACGCGGCCTTGCCCTGCGCGAAGTCGACCTCGTAGAGCTGGATCACGCGCGCGCCGTCGTCGCGCGTACTCGCGAGCGTGACCTCCTGCAGCGCACCAAGCCGCGTGCGCCACGCACTCAAGTCCGCCTCGACCTTGGCCTGCTGCCACGACATCTGCAGGTCGGGATCGAGGGCGTCGTAGAACGGCAGCACGGCCCCGGCGTCGAGGAAGCCAAAGAGCTTGCGCGCGGTCGCCTCCAGGCGGCTGCGATCGGTCGCAGGCACATCCACCAGGCGCTGACGCTCGAGCGCGACATGCACGAGCCGGCGCACGCCCTCCGCATCGTCCTGGTAGTAGAAGCGTCCGGCCACGTTGCCGCGCTTGAAGCCCACGTCCAGGGTCAGGCACTCGACCCAGGTTTGATCCTCACGCGGGTACTGGACGCCGATACGGCGTACCACCTCGCGGAAGGGGCCGTGGCTCACCTGCCAGTGCCCCCAGAGTGCCTCCAATTGCTCGACGGAGCGGGCTTCCTGAAAGCGCGGATGGGTCTGGGCTCGCGCACCCTCGAAGTCCGCGTCGCGGCAGTGCATGAGGAATGCGACGGCCGGCCCCTGCAGATCCCGGCCCGCGCCGAAGTAGACCGCAGCGAACCCTGCGATGCCCACGAGGACGATGCCGGTGAGGAGGAGGACAAGACGCTGCATGGCGCGATCCTACCCCCGAAGACGGAGCCGTGAACCTCACGCCCCGGGGCGCTACCCTGGGGGCCACGCATGAGCACCGAGTCCCCCCGCCAGCCGCCGTTCTACTGCCCGGCCTGCGGGAAGAAGCATCGCGCGGACCTCAGCGCGCTGCAGGGACAAGCGAGCGCGGTCGCCAAGGTGACCTGTGCTCGCTGCGAAACCGTCATGGCGCTGCGCATGGGCGCCGACGGTCTGCCGAAGTGCGAAGCCAATGAGCCCCTCGGAGGCCCCATGAGCCAGCCCGACGTGAAGAAGCCCGGACTCCTCCTGCCGCTTGCTGCGGCCGCGATCCTCGCGGCCGTCGTCAGCTTCGGGGTGGCCTCCGCCATCAAGCCGGCCGCGACCACGCCACAGGCCGATCCGCGCCTCGCGACGCTCGAGGAGCAGGTGCGCAAGCTGGCCGTCGCACTCGACGAAGCCGCGGCGCGCGAGCAGGCGCTGCGCCGGGACTACCAGGATGCCGTCGCGGGCGTGGCCCAGCGCACGGTGAGTGCCGAGACGACCGTCGCATCCCTCGGCCAGACCGTGACCGGAGAGCCAGACCGCGCAGATCAGCAAGAGCTTCCTGACCATCCAGAAGGAGCACGCGGACCACGGCGGCCGCATCGAGGCCAACCGCGTGACGGGCCGCCAGCTCGACAAGCGCCTGCGCGCCCTCGAGGGCAAGTAGCCGCACCCCACCGAGGCTTCACGACGCGGACACGACCTTGCGGTAGACACTGCGGCGCTGGCGCGTCGCGTAGCCGAGGCTCGCAAACAGCGCCGCCGCCGACGGGTTGTCGGCATTCACGGACAGGGTGAAGACGGGCACGTCGGCGGGCACGCGGCGCGCCAGGTCTGCGATCAGCGCGCGCGCCACGCCCCGCCGGCGCGCTTCGGGCGCCACCCCCACCTGCACGATGTGCGCGCCGGTGGTGGCGTCGTCCGGCGCCAGCGCCGTGATGAGGAACCCCAGCGGCCGACCGTCCCGCACGGCCACGCGCGAGAGGGTCGGCGCAAACTCGTCGTACTCCGTGGCGAAGGCCCGCCAGACGCGCTCGCTCCACGCCGGAAAGCCCGGCCGGGTTCCAAACGCCGCCTCGTACGCGCGAAAGAAGTCACTCGCCGTGTCCTCGCGCCACGGAAGCAGCTCGCCGTCGAAGGCGGCCTCGACCTCGGGTCGCCCACACGCCATGTCGTCCTCCGCGTGCGCGAAGGCGAAGCCGCGGGACTCGAGGTGGCGCGCGACGGCCTCGTCCTCGATGAGCGTGAAGCGGACGACGCTCGGCACGTCGGCGTCAGCACCTGCCGCACGTGAGACGCCCAACCGCTCGAGGGCCTGACGCTCGAGCGCATCCAGGAACACGAAGGCCAGCGAGCCCCCGGCGACGTCGGGATGCAGTACGAAGCGGACATCGGCCCGGCGCTCGTGCAGCACATCGGCCGACACCGTGACCGAGCCGAGCGCGAGGAAGCCCCCCGCAGGATTCTCCACGGCCAACGTGCCGGGCAGATGGTCGACCTGCGCGCCACTCCACGTGTCGAGCGCATGCACGAACGCCGCATCAAACGCTTCGCCACCGGGCCACCGCGACGCAAGCCGCGCAACCTCCTCGACGTCGCCTGGCGTCAACGGTCGCGACACGAGACGTGAGCCCTCGCGTCCCCAGTCCCCCTCGGATGTGTCGCCCGTCGCCATGCCTCGGAGGATGCCATGCGTGCCCCGCGGGCCGAAGGGCCCGTTCCCCCAGGAGGCCCCTGGAGACCCTCTTGCACAGGATTTGCGCAGGATTCCCCAAACGCGCCTGCGTCTGGTGCGTCAAAGCGTTTGTAGGAACGAGGTTGATTCTGTCCCGCTGTGGAGGCTCGTCATGCAGACGTCCGAGGCACCGTTGCGCCCCGCGTGTGATCGCATGCTGTGGTCATGCATCATCACGATTGCACTACTTGCTTGTGGCATCGCTACACCCGTTGCCCATGCGGAAGACAAGGATGACTCCACCTCTGGGGAAGTACCGATGAAGGAGCGTATCGCCACGCTCCAGAAGACGTGGAAGACGGCGAAGAGCAAGAAGGACGCCACCATGATGCGCGGCCTGCTCGACGGCGTGGGGGATCTGTACGAGGACTGCTGTGACGATGCGGACCTGCAGCTGGAGCTCATCCGCTTCACTGGCGGTGCTGCCAAGGGCACGTCCGGCAGCGAGTTCAAGATCCTCGCCCTGGAGACGATCGCCGCCCTGGGTGACCCCCGCGGTGCGCGCTACATCAAGCCGTACCTGCGGCAGGCCAACCCCAAGAAGGCCTCCGAGACGCTGCTGGCAGCCATCGCCGCGGCCGAGGCCCTTCCCGACCCCAGCCTCGTGGCATCCCTGCTGAAGATCGTCACGAAGACGAAGACCACCAAGCCCCTGCGCCCTGCCGTCGAGGCCCTCGGCAAGCAGCGCGAGGCAGGCAAGAAGCGCTACAAGATCCTCACGACCCTGGTGAGCGAAGCACGCAAGGTGAAGCCGGGCCCGCGACCGCGCATGCGCGGCGCCCAGGAGCAACTCAGCGGCGGTTCGTCGCCGTACGGTCGCGAGAGTGGTCCGGGGGCCCGGTGGGCGACCCTCGCCTCGAGCGTGCCGGCGGCCCTGCGCACGCTGACGGGCCAGGATGTGCGCAACATCGGCGAGTGGATGGCCCTCGTGAAGAACCACAAGGGCAAGTACGGCGAGCTCTTCGTCGCCGAGTAGCCCTGGCGCCTAGACCACGGCGGTGCGCGCCCAGTCGTGCACCGCCGCCAGATCGGCAAACACGTGATCGGGCTGCGCGGTGGCACCGAACAACTCGTCCTGCGCCGTGACGCCGCTCAGCACGAGGCAGCCCATCAGGCCGGCCCGCCGCGCCATCGCGAGATCGGTCGCGAGGCGGTCCCCCACCATCACGGCCTCGTGCGCCTCGACGCCAAGCCGCGCCAGCGCGCCGGCCGCCATCGTCGCCTCGGGCTTGCCGATCACGACGGGGGTGCGCCCGCAGGCCAGCTCGAACATGGCCAGGAACGAGCCGACGTCCGGGATCGGCCCCTCCGGGGTCGGGCAGGTCACGTCGGGATGCGTGGCAAAGAACGCCGCGCCCTCCTGCAGCAACAACGCCGCCGTGCGGATCTTGGCGTAGGTGAGCTCGACGTCGTACGCCAACACGACGGTGTCCGCTTCCGCCTCCACGACGTTCAGCCCCGCCGCCTCGAAGTCGCCCCGCAGCTCCTGCGGCCCGACGAGGTAGATGCGCGCCTCCGGGTGATGCGCCCCGAGGTACTCGATCGTCGCGTCCCCCGACGTGTAGAGTTCCTCCGGACGCGGCTCGAGGCCGGCGGCCTCCAGCCGCGCCAGCCAGGCGCTGCGCGAGCGCGAGGTGTTGTTCGTCATCCAGAGATGCGGAATGCCCTCGGCACGCAGCCAGGTGACGAACGCCTGGGCCCCGGGCAGGGGGTCGGCGCCCAGCAGGGTCGTGCCATCGATGTCGAGCAGGAAGGCCTTCATGCGGATGCCTCTTCCGAAGCCAGGAACGGGTGGTCGCGCAACTCGTCGGGCGTGCCCTGGGCCAGGATCTCCCCGCCCTCCAGGATCACGAGCCGATCGGAGATCGCCAGCGCCTCCTCCTGATCGTGGGTGACGTAGAGCACGGTGAAGCCCGTCTCCTGCTGGATGCGACGGATGTCGCGCCGCATGCGCACACGCAGCTTGGCGTCCAGGTTGCTCAGGGGCTCGTCGAGCAGGAGCACGTCCGGCTCCATGATGAGCCCGCGGGCGAGGGCCACGCGCTGCTGCTGGCCGCCGGAGAGCTGGGCCGGTTTGCGCTCCTCGAGGCCATCCAGCCCGACGACGGCGAGGATGCGGCGCGTCTCGCTCTCGCGCTGCGCCTTGGCCACGCCGCGCACGCGCAGCGGGTAGGCCACGTTCTCGAGCACGGTCATGTGCGGCCAGACGGCGTAGGACTGGAACACCATGCCGATGCGACGCGCCTCGGGCGCGATGAACGCACCCGTGGCGGCGTCCACGACCACGCGCTCGCCGACCTCGATGCGCCCGGCGTCCGGTGTCTCGAGGCCCGCCACGAGCCGCAGGGCGGTCGTCTTGCCGCAACCCGACGCCCCGAGCAGGGAGACGAAGGCGCCGGACTCGACCACCAGGTCGAAGTCGCGGAGGACGACCGTGCCGTCGAACGACTTGGCCAGTCCGCGGCAGTGGATGGCGGTCATGCCCTGTCCTCACATGTGGCGGCCTCGGGGGCCCGGGCCGCGTTTGCTGTGACGAGGTCAGACACCGTACCGGCCTCCGGAGAGCTTGCGCAGGATGAGATTGCTTCCGATCACGAGCCCCAGCACGACGGTGGCGAGCACGCTCGCCGAGGTGGGGCTCTTGTACTCGCGCATCACGTACATGCGGGTGCCGATCGTCTCGAGGTCCGGGCCCATCAGGATCACGGACATCGTCAGCTCACTGAACGAGGGCATGAACACCAGGAACCAGCCGGCCACGATCGAGGGCAGCACGAGCGGCGCCCAGACCGTGCGGAAGAGGAACCAGCCCTTGGCGCCGCTCATGCGCGCCGCGTCCGGGAGCGCGTCGTCCACGGCGCCGATGCCCTCCGCCAGGGCGCGCGCCGCCAGGGCCATGTGCTTGGCCACGTAGGCCACGAGCAGGATCCAGACCGTGTACACGAGCCGTACGGGCCCGACCCACAGCAGGAACAGGCCCAGCGCCAGCACGGTGCCCGGGGTCGCAAGCGGCAGCGCGGCGAGGCCCGCGAGCAGGTGCCGGCCGCGCCGACGTGTCTTGACCTGCAGCCAGGCAATCAGGAAGCCCAGGGCCACGGCGATGGTGGCGGCCGCCGCCGCCAGCCAGAGCGAGGTCCAGAGCGCGCGCCCGTTCTCGGACGCACCGAGGACGTCGGCGAACTTGCTCAGCGTGAAGTTCGACGGGCTCAGGTCGCCGGCCACGCGCAGACAGGCCGTCAGCGCGATCGCCCCGAGTGGCAGGAACACCGCCAGGAGCACCAACAGCAGCAGGCCGACCTGGACGGGGCGCCGTGCGCGCCCGAGACGCACGAGGGTCGGCTGCGAGGCCTGGCCCGTCAGCACCGCATGGTGGCGACCGCGCAGCAACATGGGGATGAGTGCGAAGGCAAACAGCAGGCACGACAGGCTGCTGGCCCGGGCGATGCCGCCGAGGTCATCGGACCACAGGTCGAAGATGCGCGTGGAGAGGAAGTCGATCCCGGCCCGGTTGCCGATGAGCACCGGCGCGCCGAAGGCCGACGCCGTCGCCATGAACACAAGGCCGCCACTGGAGATCAGCGCCGGCCGGGCCAGGGGGAAGGCCACGTCCTTGACCACGCGCCACGGGCCGGCGCCGCTCATGCGCGCGGCATCCTCCAGCGACGGGTCGGCGCTCTCGAGCGCCGCGCGCACGGTGAGGAACACGTACGGGTAGAAGCTGAGGCCCATGACCCAGGTCAGGCCGTGCATCGAGAAGATGTCGAACACGCCGGAGTCGAAGGGTGCGTTGAGGAAGCCGATGGCTGGATCCGCCAGGGTGATCCAGGCCAAGGCTGCGATGTAGGGCGGCACGATGTAGGGCAGGGTCAGCGTCGTGCGGAAGAACCCCTTCCACGGCACGTCCGTGCGCGTGGTCAACCAGGCCGATGGGGCGCCCAGCAGCAGGGCCACGAGCGTCGTGCCCAGCGCGAGTCGCAGTGTCGCGAACAGGGCGTCGAGCGCGTCGGCGCTCGTCACCGTCTCCCAGAAGATGTCCCCGGCGCCGGCGGCCTTCTTCACGACGAGCGCGAGCGGCAGGATCCCGAGCACCACGACGGCGCCCAGCGCGAGCCAGAACCGGACGCGACCAGGCCGGCGCATGCGTCAGTCGCGCAAGATGGCGCGGAAGCGCTTCTTGATGGCGCCGCGCTCGTCCTTCACCCACGCCAGCGCATCGGCATCCCACGGAAACAGCGCGAGCTCCCCCCACGGCCTGCCGCCCTCCGGGGGCGCGTTGCGGGGCAGCGGGGAATACATGAAGCCCGCGACGATCTCGGCCTGCATGGCCGGCGAATACAGGAAGTCGTAGACCTCCTTGGCCAGCGCCGGGGTGTCGGTCTGCTTCATGATGGCGACGGGGCTCGGCACCGGCACCGCGCCGTCCGACGGGTAGATCACGGTGATGGGCGCGCCCGCGGCCAGGCTGGGGAGCAGGTTCTCGAGCAGGATCACCCCGACCGGCCGCGCGCCGGACTCGAGCTCGCGCAGCACGCTGCTGTTGCCTCCGGCGGAGACGATGTCGTTGGCGGCGAGCTTCTCGATGAACGGCCAGCCCTTGCCGCGCACCCAGGCCGCGACGGTCGTGAAGGTCGTGCCTGACTTGAGCGGGTCCCCCATCGCGATCTTGCCGGCGAAGCGCTTGTCGGCCAGGTCCGCGAAGGACGTCGGATGCTGGTCCGCCGCGAGCTTCTCGTGGTTCACCGCGATGACCATCAGGGGCACGCGCACCGTCGCGTAGCGACCGGCGGGATCCTTGAGTCCCGCGGGCACCTCCGCGGCCGCCGGACTCTCGTACGGCAGCAGGTGGCCGGCTTCGGCCAGTTGCGCGTAGAAGAACGGATCGGACGTCAGCAGCAGGTCGCACGGCGTGGAGCCGGTCTCGAGCTCGATGCCGATGCGTCCGGCGATCTGCTCGCTGCCCATCTGGTACCAGCGGAACGTGACGCCCGGGAAGCGCTCGCGCAGCTTCGGTTCCATCTGCTCGATCACCTGGGGGTAGATCGACGTGTAGATGTGGAACGCCTCGTCGGCCTCCGATCCGCACGCCACGAGCTGCGGGACGGCGGCCAGCAGGAACAGCAGGGCGAGCACGCGCGGCATGACGGGTCGGCTCCTTCGGAGGGCGGTCGCGCGCCAGGGTACGCGGGCTGCGCCGCCCGGCCTACCGCCCGGTGGCCGGCGGGGCGTCCGGCACGACGGCCTGGCGACCGAGCACGGCCCAGGAAGCGTCGAAGCGCCGAGCGGGCACCGCCTTCTCGCGTCCGGTCGCGGAGTCCACGAGGAGGATCCGGCCGGGCTCGTAGCCCACCGCCAGGAAGGTGTGCTCCCCGCGTGCCACGACGAAGGCCCGCCCGCGCGCGTCGCGCATGGCCACGGGCTGCGGGGCATCCAGCATGCCCGTCGCCCAGACGATCACCGGACGCCCCGTCGCCAGCTGCGTCTGTAGCCAGGCGAGGCCGCGCCCACGCTCGGCGCGTACCGGCAGGCCCACGGCACGCAGACGGGCGGCCAGGGGCTCGGCGTGCACGCCGTAGCCCGACGGCGGCAGCTGCTCCCCCGGCCCGTCCACATCGCCGACGAAGCCCAGGTCCGGGTTGTCGGAGACGGGCAGACCGAGCCGGAAGGCGTCCTCCCCCATGGGCCGCCCGTAGTGGGCCAGCAGGTCGCAGGCGGAGCGGCTCTCGCACGAGAGGCTGCGTTCCTGGGCCTTGCCCTTCAGGCGCAGATTCACGCGCGCGGGCCCGGCGCTGCCCGCGGCGGGGTCCCAGCGCGGGGTGGGCGTGGCGCGGCACGCGACGGCCCCCCAGGCCACGACGAGGAGCAGGGGCAGGAGGGGGGCTGCGCGCATGGCCGCCAGGGTAGGGAGCGGCCCGCCGGAAGGGCGCGCTGAAAATGCCAGGGCGCTGCGCTCCGAGGCGGTAGACTCCCGGGCCGCGGACGGGAATCCCCGATCGCGAGACGTTCTCTCAAAAGCGTGGCGGGATACCCAAGTGGCCAACGGGGGCAGACTGTAAATCTGCTGGCTTTGCCTTCACAGGTTCGAATCCTGTTCCCGCCACCAACTCTCTCCCCCGGGGGGGAGTGGCTCCCCCCTTCACGGGGGCGTGGCGCATGAGGCGCCCGGAGGACTTGGGATCCGGCCCGGAACCGGAGTCTCGATGCGCCTCTCTCTCCTCGCGATCCTCGCCCTGATCGTCGTCCCCTTCGCCGGTTGCGGCTACGAGTCCGCCAAGAAGCCCTCCGGCGATACGCCGTCCGAGAAGCCGGCGGGTGAGACTCCCGCCGACAAGCCGGCCGAGGCTCCGCAGGCCGCGGCCCAGGACGGCGCCGAGTCGCCCGAGGCCCTCATCGAGCAGATGAAGGGACTCCAGGACAGCGACGACTTCTCCATCATGGTGCCCCTCGTCCAGGCCAAGGACCGCGGCATGCTCGCGTTCGCCATGGGCATGATGGCTCCTTCGATGACCATCGCCATGGGCGAGGCCATGGCCGGCATGGCCGGTGGCGGCGATCCGGAGAAGGCCGCCGAGGCCAAGTCGAAGTTCGACGCCATGAAGACTGGCTACGAGGCGCTGCTGAAGAAGCACGGCCTGCCGACGGACATGACCGCAGCCATGGGCGAGATGCAGTCCATGCAGGACGACCCCGCGGCGGCCGTGGCCGCGATGAGCAAGATGTTCGAGGGCGTCG
>JARGNS010000047.1:6612-13182 GCA_029213105.1 Planctomycetota bacterium | reverse complement strand
CGCACCCACGGCGGGGTGCTGGTGCTGTTCACCTCGAATGCCTCGATGCGTCGCCCGGCCGACGCCCTGCGCGCCGAGTTGGAGGCCGATGGCCGGCGCGTGCTGGTGCAGGGGGAGGGGCTCGAGCGCCCTGCCCTGCTGGACGAGTTCCGCAAGGGCGACGCCGTGCTCTTCGGCGTGGCGTCCTTCTGGCAGGGCGTGGACGTGCCTGGTGATGCCCTGCGGCACGTGATCATCACGCGCCTGCCCTTCGAGGTGCCGACCCATCCGCTGCAGGTGGCGCGCAGCAAGCGGCTCGTGGCCGCGGGCGGGGACGCCTTCCGCGATCTGTCCCTGCCCGTGGCGGCCCTGCGCCTGAAGCAGGGCTTCGGCCGCCTGATCCGTCACAGCCGCGACGCGGGGATCGTGACGATCCTCGATTCGCGTGCCGTGTCCCGGCAGTACGGGCGCTACCTGCTGGACAGCCTGCCCGACTGCCCGCGGCAGCTCGAGCCGGATGTCGCAGGTCCCTAGCCTGCAGACCCCTAGCCTGCAGACCCCCCGTGGCCGGGACGCGGCGGCTACGAGCGTGCGGGCTGGTTGAGGCGTTCCTGGGCGAGGCGGTTGGCCGCCTCGTTCGTCGGGATGTCCTCGCTCTTCGAGATCTCGAAGATGCGCTTCATCGCGTTGTAGATGTTCTCGACCTTGGCACGCGAGCGCGCCTCGTCGTACTCGCCCTCGACCTCGATCGACACGTTGATGATGCCGCCCGCGTTGATGACGTAGTCCGGGGCGTAGAGGATGCCGGCCTCCTTGAGGCGCTGGCCGTGCTCTTCGCGCAGCAGGATGTTGTTGGCCGCACCGGCGATGATCTTGGTGCGGAAGTTGGGGAGCGTCTCGTCGTTGACGACGGCGCCCAGGGCGCAGGGCGCCAGGACGTCGCACTCGGCCTCGAGGATCGTGGCCGGGTCACCCATGACGCCGCCGGTCCTGTCGGCGAGGGCCTGGGCGCGCTCGGGCGTGATGTCGGCGAAGATCATCTTGGCACCCTGCTCGTGGAGCAGGTCGGCCAGGAACTCGCCGACGTGGCCGCAGCCCTGGATGGCGACGGTGCGGCCCTCGAAGCTGTCACTGCCGTAGACCTCTTCGAGGCAGGCCTTGATGCCGAGGAACGTGCCGAGCGCCGTCCACGGGGAGGGGTCGCCGCTGGAGCCGAGCTCCAGGGGGAGGCCGGTGACGTACTTGGTCTCCTTGCGGACGTTGACCATGTCCTCCACGGCGGTGCCCACGTCCTCGGCGGTGATGTACTTGCCGCCGAGCGAGTCGATGAAGCGACCCATGGCCCGGAAGAGGGCTTCGCTCTTCTCGGTCTTGGAGTTGCCGATGATGACGCTCTTGCCGCCACCGAGACCCGTGTCCGCGACGGCCGACTTGTAGGTCATGCCCTTGGACAGGCGCAGCACGTCGAAGATGGCGTCGTCCCAGGAGCCGTAGGGCCACATGCGCAGACCGCCGAGGGCCGGGCCCAGGCTGGTGTCGTGCACGGAGATGACGGCGCGCAGGCCGCTCTCCGGGTCCTCGCACTTGACGACCTTCTCGTAGCCCTCTTGGGGGATGGTCTCGATCTTCATGATCGCGCTGCTCCGAATCGACGTGTGGCCCGACAAGGTAGCGCCGCGGCCAGCGCGGGGGGAGGAATGGGGGGCGCGACCTGGGTAGGCCTAGTTCTAGGGCCCTGACGGCGAAGGGCTAGGTGCTCTTCTTCTTCGCGGCCTTCTTCTTCGGCTTCGACTTGGAGGCCTTCTTCTTGGCCTTCTTCTTGGCGGCCTTCTTGGTCGCCTTCTTCTTGGCGGCCTTCTTCTTGGTGCGGCCGCCGCCCTTGGCCTTCATCCGCTCGGCGCGGCGGCGCAGGAGCTCGACGGCCTCGCTGAGCGAGAGTTCCTCGAGCTCGATCGACTTGGGGATGCTGGCGTTGATCTTGCCGTCCGTGACGTACGGACCCCAGCGGCCTTCGAGCACCTTGAGGGGCTCGCCGCTTTCCGGGTGGTTGCCGAGTTCCTTGAGCGGGGCGGCCGGGGCGCGCTGGCCGCGCCGGCGCTTGGGCTGCTTGAGCAACTCGATGGCGGCTTCGAGGCCGATGTCCAGGATACTGCCGTTCTCCGGCGGCACCGAGCGCGAGTCGGTGCCCCACTTGATGTACGGCCCGTAGCGGCCCAGGTGGGCGAAGACGTGGTCGGTCTTGTCCTCGTGGCTGTACTCACCCAGGTCGCGCGGGAGGGAGAGCAGCTTGAGCGCGGTGGCCATGTCCACGCTCTCGGGAACCATGCCCTCGAGCAGGCTCACCATCTTGGGCTTCTCGCCGCCGTCGACCATGTCGCCGAGCTGGACGTAGGGGCCGAAGCGTCCGCTCTTCACGTAGACGGGTTCGTCCGTCGTCGGGTCGTTGCCCAGGGGGATCGGGCCCTTGAGCTTGATCTCGATCAGTTCGAGTGCGTGCTCGGGCGTCAGCTCGTCGGGGATCGTGTCCTCGACGAGCGAGGCGTTGTTCTCGCCGTCGGAAACGAACAGGCCGAACTTGCCGACGCGGACCTCGAGGTCCTTCTCCTCACCCTGCTCGTTCGTCGCCTTGCCGAGGGGGAAGGCGCAGACGATGCGCGGATCGACTTCTTCGATGCCGGAGACGACGAGCTGGTGCAGGCCGGGCTTGCCGTTGCCGGAGTAGAAGCCCCGCAGGTAGGCCGTGCGATCCATCTCGCCGCGGGAGATGGCGTCGAGCTCGTTCTCCATCTCGGCCGTGAAGGAGTAGTCGAGCAGGTGCCCGAAGTGCTCCTTGAGCATGCGGACCACCGCGAACGCGGTGAAGCTGGGGACGAGCGTGCGCCCGCTCTTGCGGAACGCGTACTCGCGGTCGAGCAGCACCTGGATGATGCTGGCCCAGGTGCTCGGACGCCCGATGCCGCGCTTGTCGAGCGCCTTGACGATGCTCGCCTCCGTGTAGCGGGCCGGCGGCTGGGTCGTGTGGCCCTTGGCCTCGAGCTGACGGACATCGATCGTCTGGCCCGCGGTCATGGTCGGCAGGATGCGCTCCTGCTCGGCGAGCTCGGCGGTCGGGTCATCCGAGCCCTCGACGTAGGCGCGGCGGAAGCCCGGGAACGTGATGGTCTTGCCGGAGGCGCGGAAGCCTGCGTCCTCGACCTCGATCTGCACGACCACGCGCATGCCCTGGGCATTCGGCATCTGCGAGGCGACGGTGCGCTTCCAGATCAGCTCGTAGAGCTTGCCGGCGTCGGCGCCATGGGCGCGCTTGACGTCTTCGATCGTCTTGAACGTGGAGCCGGCGGGCCGGATGGCCTCGTGAGCCTCCTGGGCGTTCTTGACGTTGGTCTTGTAGGAGCGCGGGCCGTCGCTCGGCAGGAACTCGGCGCCGTAGCGCGACGAGATCACCGCGCGGGCGGCGTCGCTGGCCTGGGTCGAGAGCGCGGTGCTGTCCGTACGCATGTACGTGATGCAACCGTTCTCGTAGAGCAGCTGGGCCACGCCCATGGCGCGCCGCGCGGACCAGCGCAGCTTGCGCCCGGCCTCCTGCTGCAGGGTGCTGGTCGTGAACGGGGCGGCGGGGCGCTCCTGGAACGGCTTCTCCTCGACGGACTGGACCGTGCCCTGCTTGCCTTCGAGGCGTGCGACAAGGTCGCGTGCGGCCTGGCCGTCGAGCACGCGCACGCCGTCCTTGCCGCTGAAGGCGCCCGTGGTCGTGTCGAAGTCGCGGCTGGCCGCGACGCGGTCCTTCCCCAGGCGGCGCAGGACGGCTTCGAACGGCTCGCCCTTGGCGCCGAAGACGGCATCGACATCCCAGAACTCGCTCGACGTGAAGCCCATGCGCTCGATCTCGCGGTCCACGAGCAGGCGCAGGGCCACGCTCTGGACGCGGCCGGCGGAGAGCTTGGGGCGGATCTTGCGCCACAGCACCGGCGAGATCTCGTAGCCGAAGAGGCGATCGAGAATGCGTCGGCACTCCTGCGCTTCGACGAGGTTCGTGTCGATCTCGCGCGGGTTGTCCAGGGCCTCGGCGATGGCACTCTTCGTGATCTCATGGAACACGAGGCGCTTGACCGGCACCTTGGGCTTGAGCACCTCGAGGAGGTGCCAGGAAATCGCCTCTCCCTCGCGGTCTTCATCGGTGGCGAGCCAGAGGACGGGCGCGTCCTTCATGGCGGCCTTGAGCGTCTTGATCTGGTCGCGCTTGCCGGGCGGCACGACGTACATCGGCCGGAAGTCGTCCTCGAGGTCGACGCCCAGCGCGCTGTGCGGATTCTCGCGCTGCTTGTCCGTGAGCTCCGAGCGCGACGACGGCAGGTCGCGCACGTGGCCGATCGAGGCCAGGACCTCGAAGTCGTCCCCGAGGAACTTCCCGATGGTCTTGCCCTTGGCGGGCGACTCGACGATGACGAGCTGCTTGCCGGTGGGCTGCTTGCTGCTGCTGGCTTTCTTGGACGCTGCCATGATCTCCGGTCTCTGGACGGGGCTCCCCGTCCTGACTGTTCGGCCGCGAACCCTACATGGATCCAGCCCATTGCCAAGGGCCAAGGACGTTGGCCCCTGCCGAGTCGGTCCCGGGCGCCCCACCCAGCCTCCGTCCGAGAACGGGTATCCTCGCCCTCTCCGCAGGCCCAGGAAGACCCGCCCGATGCCCCTAGAGAGACCCCATGCCCGCGTGGCGCTCGCCGTCGTCGTGGCGCTCCTGCTGGCCCCGACCGCCGCGGCCGAGGATGACGCCAAAGCCGCCACCCAGGCCTACGCGCAGGCGGTGAAGGCCTTCCCGCTGCCCCTCGCCGAGGCCGGCTTCGAGTTCCGCGGCGTCCTGCATCTGAACGACAAGACGCTCGGCTACGCGGAGCTGTCGGTCCAGGACGCCGCGCCGGGCGCCGTCGGGCAATGGCAGGCGCGCGACCACTTCGTGCTCAAGGGCCGCGCCGTGCCGCGCGTCGAGACCACCTCCGCCAGCCTCGACCGCTCCCTGCGGCCCCTGCGGGGGACCGTCCAGACGAGCGATCCCAGGGACTGGGGGCTTTCCTGGGAGAGCTCGGCCGACGGCTTCGAGGTCGAGCAGCGTCGCGGCGAGAAGGGCCCGGAGGGGGAGCCCGTCGCCAAGGACCAGGTCCGGGGCTTCACGCACCAGGGCACGGCGCTCCACACCATGGCCGCGCTCGTCCAGTTCTGCCGGCTGGTCCCCGCGAAGCCCACGACCTACGCCACGACGGTCTTCGAGCCCGGCGCCGGGATGGAAGGCAAGCCGGCGCTGCAGCCGCTCGTCGTGCGCGTGCTCGGCGAGCAGGACTTCCAGGGTCGCAAGGTGCTGGCCGCGACGGCCGTGAAGGCCGCCAAGGAGATGACCGTGCTCCTCGTGCCCGACACACGCGAGGTCATCGCCGTCCGCCTGGTCGAGGGCAAGTCCAAGCTCGAGATCCTGCCCGGCGACGCGTGGGTGATGCCCGCGCGCGACGCCCTGACTGCCGGCATGCGGGCCATGCTCGGGTTCTCGGCCAAGCAGCTGCGCATCCTCGACGACGTGGTGCATTGGCCGTCCCTGCACGCGCGTGCCCTGGCGGGTGCGAGTCCGGAAGCGCGCGAGCGCATGGGCGACATCGACACCTGGCGCACGCGCATGCTGGCGGCCTGGAACAAGCAGTTGGCGGAGCGGCCCGTGGCGATGATGCAGCAGTTCATCGGGAGCCAGAAGGCGCAGATCAAGGCGGAGCCACTCACCGAGGGGCGCGTCAAGCTGACCTTCCCGCCCATGCTGCGCAGCATGGTGGTGATCGTGGCGCCGCGGCACGGTGCCTGGCATGTCGTGGCGTTGCCGCCCCGGCCCAAGCCGGCCAAGCCGGCGCCAGCCAAGTCGGGGGCGGGCACGTCCGGGTCGGGCACATCGGGGTCGGGCACGTCGGAGTCGGGCAAGTGAGGCGCTGCACGCTCGTGGCCTGGGGCACGGTCCTGCTTGCGGTCCTCGCAAGCGGCACGGACGCGGAGGAGCGTCGCGACCTCGCGGCCGAGACGCACGCCCTGCGCACGGCCCTGCCCGCCCCGTCGCAAGCCGCGCGCTTCACCTTCGACGGCTACGTGCTGCGCGCCGGCGCGCCGTACGGCCGCGTGACCCTCAGCGCCCGTGCGCAGGAGGGCGGTCGCTGGAGCGTGCGCGACGCCATCGTCCCCGTCGATCCGGCCGGCGATCGCGTGCTGGCCGCGGCCCTCCTGGACCGCTCGCTGGCGGTGCAGGAGATGACGTACACCCGCCGCAATGCGCGTGGCTTCCTGCACGGCGACGTGAAACGGGAGGCAAGCGCCGGGTACCGCGTCCTGCACGAGACGAACGACTACGTGAACCGCCTCGAGATCGATGGCCAGGATGCCGTGGCGACGCTGAGTGCCATCGTGCTCTTCCTACGGTTGCTGCCCGCAGGGCCGGGACTCTACGAACTGCCCGACCTCGATCCGAACCCGGCGCCGGGGGATCCCTACCTCGCGCCGGCCCGTGTCGAGGTGCACCGCCAGGCGCCGTGGCGCGTGCGCGGCACGACCCGCCGCGCATGGATC
>JARGNS010000047.1:0-6602 GCA_029213105.1 Planctomycetota bacterium | reverse complement strand
CGCGAGCTACACGCGCGGCACGCAGACCCGGCGCGTCGCACTCGATGCCGAGGATCGCAGCCTGCTCGGGGTCGACTTCGTCGGTCTGCCGTTCCAGTTCGTCCCGAGCGGCTCCGGCCCCGTGGGCCTCGTCGATGGCGTCGCGGCCGATCTGATGACACCCATCGAGCAGGCGGTGGCGCGCACGCGCGCCTTGCGTGCGCGGCTGCCCGCGCCCCACGAGGCCGGGGCGCTCGACTTCCGCGGCCAGGTCCGACTCGGCGCCGCCCGGGTCGGGACGATCTGGCTGCGGGCCGAACCCACCAGCCTCGGGGGCCAGCCCGCGTGGGCCGTCCTCGAGTCCCAGGTCCTCGCGACCGGGGCGAGTCGCGTCGAGATGGAGAGCACCGGTGTGCTGGCCGCGGACCTGACGCTGCGGCGTGGAGGCCGTGTCGACAAGCGCCCCGCAGGCACGGGGCAACTCACCTACGAGCGGGCCCGCGGCGGGATGCGGCTCGTGTCGCGCGCGCAGGGCAGGTCGACGAGCACGCTGCTGGCCGCGGCCCCGGACGCGAGCGCGGGCCTCGTGCCCGTCATCCTGATGCTGAAGCATGCGCCGGCCACGCCGGCGCACTACCTGCTGTCGGGCTGGGACGCGCGCTTTGCGGGCAAGCCCAAGGCCGGCTCCGGATCGTTCGCCTTCCAGGCGGCCGATACCCACGTCCAGGTGCTTGGCGAAGGCCCGTTCGTCCTGGATGGGGCCCGGCGTCCGACCCTGCGAGCGGACTGCACGCTGCGCAGCGGGCGGCGCTACACGGTGCATCTGGACCCGCGCACGCGCGACCTCGTGGCGGTCGTCGGGACCATGCCGAAGACCATGTACGTCGCGGCGGATGCACCCGGCGCGGCGCCGGATTGGTACGACGCCATCGAGGGCAAGCCCGCCACGGCGCGGCAGGCGTTCGTGAAGTTCGGCCGTGGCTACCATCGCCCGCGCGAAGACCTGCTGGCCGACGCGTTCCACTGGCCCAGCCTGCATGCCCAGGCCCTCGCCCGTGAGCGCTACCCGCCCGGCACGGCCATCGATCGCATCCGCAAGGACTGGATCGACACGTTCGTCGGGATGAGCAAGCACCGCACGCAGGGCGACTGCGATGACTTGCTGTTCCAGATCCTGATGACCTCGCGCGAGGTGACGCACGAGGACGGCTCGGTCTCGCTGCACACGCTGCCGGTCTACGGCGGCCACACCTACCGCATGGCGGAGCGCGACGGGCGCTGGTTCATCGTCGCCATCGACTAGTGTGCGGCCATCACGCCGGCGGCAGGGGCTGCGGCGCGGGCGGGCCCTCGGGCTCGCGCAGCGGACGGGTCCGCACGCGCTCCGCCTTGCGCGTCATGATCTTCTCGTAGAGCGGCAGGACTGCCTCCACGAGCGCCTCGTAGTCGGGCAGGCCCTCGGCCTCGCCATAGAACGTCAAGAAGGCGAACGGATCGCCCAGGGCCGCGGCATTGGCCGAGCCCACGGCCCATTGGGCCAGGTCCTTGAGCCGTGCGTCGTCGAGGCTCGGCCCCGGCGCGACGAAGCGGCCCTTCGGGCAGCCGATCGGACGGGGCTCGCCGGCCGCGCCTCCGAGGAGCACGTTCTTCGGGTAGCAGTCGCCATGGCGGAAGCCGGCGTCATGCCAGCGCCGCAGGGCCAGGGCCATGTCGACGGCGACCTGCGGGTCCGTCGCGCTGGCTTCGGCCGCGGTCTGGGCCTGCGCGTCGAAAGCACGGATGAACACCGCGCCCACGAGCACGCCGAGCTGGCGGCGCTCGCCCACGGCCCAGGCTTGGGGGCAGGGGATGCCGTGGTCGCGCGCGGCGCGCATGGCGTCGGCCTCGGCGCGTTCCCGCGAGGCGCGTAGCCAGGTCTTGCCCTTGCGCCCGGCGATCGGCACACGCCACTTCACGAGCAACGGAACGTCGCCGCTCCACAGCACGGCCGCGGACTGGCGATCGCTCGAGAGCACGTGCCGCTCCGCGCCCGGCTGCATCCACGCGGCGACGTCCAGCGGCGCGCGGGAGGTCAGCGCGGCGCGGTGCTCCTCGTCGATCCACCAGCGCTCGGCCACGGCGGCTCCGCTACGGGGTCCCGGTCGCGTCGAAGACGGCGATCGCGACGAGGGAGTGGAAACCGTTCAGGCGCTGGGGCTCCCCGAGGGGGGTGAGGCCGTGCACGGCCGCTTCGGCGAACAGCTGCTCCGGCATCAGCGCGGAGCGGCGGCGGTCCACGCCGCGGCGCTTCTGGCTCTTCGCCTTCCAGGTGCTGTCGTCGGAGAACGAGATGACCAGCCGGCGGGCCGCCACGCGGGCCATCTCCCGGAACACGGCGGCGCGCTCCTCGGGGGCGGCCATGTGGTGGATCAGGCGGTGGCAGATGGCCGTGTCGACGGCGCCGTCCTCCAGGGGAAGCTCGCTGGCGGGCGCGGTCAGGAAGGAGACCGCGTCGCCCTCGGCCAGCGGGCCCAGCGCGTCGCGGGCCTCGTCGACCATCGCCTGGCTGATGTCCGCGCAGATCACCCGGTCGGCATGCCGCAGCAGGGTGGGGGTCAGGCGTCCGGCCCCGCAGGGGCAGTCCAGCAGCGTCCCGCGGGCCCCGGCCCGGGCCAGCGCCCGGTCCACGATGCCGAGCTCCCGGCGGTTGGAGAGCCGTCGCACCCACGAGCGCTCGTACTTGTGCCGGTAGGCCGCAGCGCCGGAAGAACTCTCGTAGCGGGCGATCAGTTTGGGATCCATCGCCGGCACTGTACCGCCCGCCAACCCGGCGGTCCCGATCCGGTACGATGCGCGCCCGATGCCCCAGACCAAACCCCGCCTCCTGCCCGCCGGATCCATGCTGGCCCACTACCGCATCGAGGAGATGGTGGGCGAGGGGGCCATGGGCACGGTGTACCGGGCTCGCGATGAGGGCCTGGACCGCACGGTGGCCGTGAAGGTGCTGCGTCCGGCGGTCGGCGGCATGACGGTGCGCGTGGATCGCTTCTTCCGCGAGGCCCGCGCGGCGGCGCGGGTCAGCCACCCGAACCTCACCCACGTCTACTTCGTGGGCGGGGACGGCAGCTACCGCTTCTTCGCCATGGAGTACGTCCACGGCAAGGATCTCTCGGAGCTCGTCGAGAGCGAGGGGCGGCCGGAGCTCGAGCGCGCGATCGACCTGCTCGTGCAGGCGGCCTCGGGACTCGCGGCCGCACACGAAGTCGGCATCGTCCACCGGGACGTCAAGCCGTCCAACATCCTCGTCCGCCCGAATGGCACGGTGAAGATCACGGACTTCGGGCTCTCCAAGTCCGTCGACGCCGACGTGAAACTCAGCCAGGACGACACGGTCATCGGCACACCGATCTACATGAGTCCCGAGCAATGCCGCAGCCGCGATGTCGATGCCCGCACCGACATCTACTGCCTGGGGCTCACCGCCTGGGCTCTGCTCGTCGGCCGCCCTCCGTTCCCCGGGCCGAGCCTCGGTGACGTCCTCCACGACCAGATCAACACGCCCCTGCCGTCGCTCGTCGAGGAGCGCCCGGAGCTGCCGCGTGCCCTGGAGCGCGTGCTGCAGAAGATGTGCGCCAAGGACGCCTCCAAGCGGCCGGCGTCGATGCACGAGGTCGTCGAGCTGCTCGAGGCCTGCCGGCCGCGGGCGGTCCACGCCGCGCCGATCGTCGCGCGCGGCGTCGCCATCGCCTTCGACTTCATCGCGGCATTCGTGGCCTTCGGTGCGATCGCGTTCCTGATCCAGGGGGTCAGTGGCCAACCGTTGCCCGGGGGGCTCGCCCTGGTCGTGTCCGCGGTGATCTTCCTGGCGTTCACCGTGCTCGCCGAGGTGCGCCACCACGTCACGATCGGCAAGTGGTTCCTCAACCTCGAGGTGCGCGCGGCCGACGGCAGCGAACCAGCGCGCAAGGCGCTTTGGCTGCGCGGCCTGCTGCGCTTCCCTGGCGTCTTCGGATGGGCGCTCGCCCTGCCGCTGATCCCCGGACTGGGGCTGCTGGACCTCGCGTTCTTGGGCCTTGGGCTGGTCGCCATCGTGGGGGGGCTGGTGTCCTTCTACGTGGCCAAGGGGCGCACGCTGAGTGACCTCCTCACGAAGACCCGCGTGGTGTACCGCATGCCGCCGGACGAGCGGCATGCGGCGTCCACGGAAGCTGCCGGGGACGCCTCCTAGCGACCGCGTGACTGCTGCTCGAGCAGCTGGCGGACGAGCCCGGTGAGCTCGCGCACCTCGCCTCGCAGCGCGCGCACGTCCGCGTGCAGCGCACCGAGGCCCTCGTGGGCGGCCGAGGTGCTCCGTGCCACATCGACCTTGAACGGGCCCGTGGCGCGTGTGCGAGCCTGCGCGAGCCTGCGGGCGTCCTGCTCGAACGCCTGCTGCATCGAGGCGTGCTCGGCCTTCGCTCGGGCGAGTTGCCCCGCCACGCGCTCCGCCTCGCCCTTGGCCTCGGCCTGCTTGAGGTAGGTCAGCGCGCGCTCGAGGCTGTGGACGCGCTTCGCCGCGGCGGCGATACGCGCGCGGGCCCTCTTGGCCCTGCTCGCAGCCGAGTCCACCTCGAGCCACGGGTGGGGGATGGTCTCACCGCGACTGTTCACGAGGCGCCCGCGCACGATCGGGGCGGTGCGCTTGAGGGAGCCCTTCTCGGGCACCTCGAGCTTGCGGGTCACGCCCGGCTCGAGGATCTCGCCCTGGACGACGACCGCGGCGGGTGCGCGCTCGCGCTGCCTCGCCCGTACCTCGTCGAGGCCCGCGATCATGAACTTCTGGACAGCCTCGGTGCCGTAGACGATCAGCCGGTTCTTGTCGTGGATGACCCGGCCGCGCTTGGCCGTGACCTTGCGGATCAGCTTCTGCAGGTGGCGGTCGCCTTCCGGTAGGTCGCCGGCGTCGTAGACGCGCGCCACGATGGTCGGGTTGGCCTTGCCCTTGCCACCGGCGCCGCCGCGCGCGGCCGGCGCGAGCCGGCGTGCGTCAGCGAGTGCCTTGGCGACCTTGGCGTGCAGGGGCTTCGGCGCCTGGACGAGCAACATGCCCTTGTTGCGGGTGACCCGCGCGCCTTCGCGCTCCAGGGCTGCAAACAGCCCTTTCAGCTCCACGTGGCGTTCGTGGATGTCGCGGATGTCATACATCTGCAGGTGGATCGGCCCGGCGGCCTCGTCGAGCTTCACGGCGGCCTCCGCGAGCTTGACGGCTGCCGCATGCTCGGCGTCCTTCGCCTGGGCGACCCTGCGCTTGAGCTCGGCGAGTCGAGCACTCGACGACACGAGGTCCTCCTTCCACTCGAGGCCCCGACGCGACGGCTTGACGACGAGCGTGGGCTGCCCCTTCTGGGCCTTCACGCGCGCAATCTCGCGCTCGAGCTGTGCGATGCGGGCCTTGGACGCGGCGATCTCGTTGGTCAACGCGACGTCGCGGCGCGAGCGCTCGCCCGGGAGGGGCGCCAGCTGTGGCTTGGCCTTGCGCTTCGCGCTCGTCTTCGTGATGCGCAGGATGCCGTAGCCCTCGTCGTGCACGGTCAGCCCATGGGCGCTGGCAAGCGCGTCGAGGGCCTGACGCCACGGCGTCTTGTGGAACTTGAGCGTGACGGAGCCCGTCACGTCAGGGCTGATGATGATGTTCTTGCCGCTGGCTCGGGCGATCGCGCCGATGACCTCGGCCATCGGCGCATTCTCGAAGGAGAGATCCAGGAGCGTGCCGACGTCGTCCTCCGCGTAGGCGTACGGTGCGCCGGGGAGCAGGAGCAGGGCGCCCAGGAGGGCGAGCAGGGGGAGCAGGGACTTCATCGGGGCATCTCCTTCGAGGGCGCGCCGGCGAGGGCCGGGCGCCGGAGCTTCAAGGCTTCCAGGCGGGTCTGCAATCGGGCCGCGGCGACGCGTAGCGCCGCCGGCGGTTCCTCCACCTGCGCGAGGAGCGCAAGCAGGGTGGTGATCTCGTCCTCGAGCAGGGTGATCTCGTACTCGAGGGTCGCCGGGGCGTCCGGACGCGGCGACACGACCGGCCGTGCCATCGGGTCTGCGAGGGGCATGGCCGCGGGCACGGCCGCGGCCGTGGCGACGGCGGGGGCGGCCAGGACGACGGCCAGCAGGGGCAGGAACGCCACGACGCACAGCAGGACCCGCGCTCGCGGCGCGCTGGTCGGCAGATCGTGGTCCACCAGGCGCTCCACGCGCTGGGTCAGCATGGAGCCGTGCGCGGCCATGGCCGGCGCCGGGTGGCTCCGCGGCGCGCCGACGACCCAGCCCGCCACGACGGTCAGGCACTCGGCCAGGCTGCGGCTGCAGCCCGTGTGCTCCACGGCCCAGGCGTCGCTCAGGAGCTCGGCGCTCTCATGCAGCCGGCGACGGGCCAGCGCGTGCAGGGGCTGGAAGAAGAACACGCCGCCGATCACCCGCGTGAGCGCCTGCCAGAGGGCGTCGCGGCGGATGTGGTGCGCCAGCTCGTGGGCGAGCATGGCGTCCTGCTGGGCCGCCGTGAGCTGGTCCAGGGCGCGCTGGGGGATGACGATCTCCGGCTGGCGGATGCCGATGGCCAGCGGGCTCCCCAGGTTCGCGACGAGACTCAAGCGCGGGGCGCGTCGCAGCCCCGCGGT
>JARGNS010000046.1:11437-13295 GCA_029213105.1 Planctomycetota bacterium | reverse complement strand
CGCGTGACCTGTGAGCGCATCCATGGCGTCGGACGACCTGATCGACCTCGAGCCCGCGGTGGCCGACCTCGAGGCCGAAGCCGTGGCGGGCCTGACCGCCGCGCGCAAGACCCTGCCGTGCAAGCTGTTCTACGACCAGCGCGGCGCCGAGCTCTTCGAGGCCATCTGCGAGTTGCCCGAGTACTACCTCACCCGGGTCGAGGCCTCGATCCTGCGCACGTCGATGGACGAGATCGTCGCCCACATCGGGCCGCAGGTGCAGCTGATCGAGCCCGGCAGTGGCGCCGGAACGAAGACGCGCCTGCTGCTCTCCGCCTTGGAGGACCCGGTCTCCTACGTGCCGATCGACATCAGCAAGGAGCATCTGCGCGACGTCGCCGCGCGCATCCGCGCGGACTACCCCGACCTCGAGGTCCAGGCGGTGTGCGCTGACTTCTCGCAGGCGATTCCCGCGCCGCCCACCTCGCGTCCGGCCCGACGCCGGATCGTGTTCTTCCCGGGCTCGACCATCGGCAACTTCGAGGCGGACGACGCACGCGCCTTCCTCGGCCGCATGGCCGACCTGGCCGGACCGGGCGGTGGCCTGCTCATCGGCTTCGACCGCGCCAAGGACCCTGCCGTGCTCGAGGCGGCCTACGACGACAGCGCCGGCGTGACGGCCGAGTTCAACACGAACGCCCTGCACCGCCTCAACGCCGAGGCGGGCGCCGACTTCGCGCTGGAGCACTTCGAACACCTCGCACGCTGGAACCCCGAGTACCAGCGTATCGAGATGCATCTCCGCAGCCTCGTCGACCAGGTCGTGCACCTGGGCGCGCACGAGATCACGTTCGCGGCGGGCGAGACGATCCACACCGAGTGCTGCCACAAGTACGGCCCCGAGGGCGTGGCGGGGCTCACCGATCGCTTCGACGTGGTCGCAACCTGGACAGACCCCGAGGAGCGCTTCGGGATCCAGTTCCTCGAGGTCCGGGCACCCTAGCGGTCGACCGGCGCCCCGAGCAGGGAGGCTGCATGTTCAAGGTCCGCTTCGAGGGGGACGGCGAGTACGAGGCGGCCGGCCACGAGCAGATGCTGCTCGCAGCCTCCCGCGCCCTGGACATCCCCCATGTCAGCGTCTGCGGCGGCAAGGGGCGTTGCTCGACCTGCCGCGTGATCGTCCTCGAGGGCGCCGAGCACGTGCCGCCGCGGGGCGAGGTCGAAGCCACACTCGCCCGCGCGAAGGGTCTCGCCGACGACGTCCGCCTGGCTTGCCAGACCTGCGTCACCGGCGATGTGCTGGTCCGGCGGCTCGTGTACGACGACGTCGACCGCCGGCTGCTCTCGAACGAGCGCATGGCGCCACGCGAGGTCGAGATCGCGATCCTGTTCAGCGACATTCGCGGCTTCACGACCTTCTCCGAGAAGCAGCTCCCGTACGACGTCGTCCACATCCTCAATCGCTACTTCCTCGCGATGGGGGGAGCCATCCAGGAGCACGGCGGCACGATCGACAAGTACATGGGCGATGGGATCATGGCGCTCTTCGGCATCGACGGAGCGGATCCGGCGGCCGCGTGCCGCGCTGCCGTGCTCGCGGCACGCGAGATGACGCGTCGGCTGGCTACGGAGAACGAGCACCTGGAAGCGCAGTTCGACACGCACTTCGAGATTGGCGTCGGCATCCACGCCGGCGTCGTGGTCGTCGGCGAGATGGGCCACCCGGAGAAGATGGAGTTCACGGCGATCGGGGACGCGGTCAACGTCGCGAGTCGGGTCGAGACCGCCACCAAGGAAGCCGGGGTGCCGATCCTCGTCTCCGAGGCCGTCCGGGCGCATGTGCCCGATCTGATCGCCCAGGCCGGTGCCTTCGACGCGC
>JARGNS010000046.1:8793-11427 GCA_029213105.1 Planctomycetota bacterium | reverse complement strand
AGGGCCGCGCGGGCACCGTGCGGCTCTTCCCCGGCTAGGCGCTGGCCTCGCGCGCCGCCCCCATCCGGCGGGCGCCGTGGGCCTGCACCCCGCGGAGGAAGTCCTCCAGCAGCACGTCGGCCTCGGCCGCGGCGGCGAGCGCCGCGTAGGGCAGGACCGCGCCGGTCCAACCCTCGGTCTGCCAGCGCGCCCCGGCGGGGAGCGCGAGTTCCGTCCAGCCGGCGGGCTCGGGGTAGGCCGTGGCGTAGAGGTAGGCCTCCCCGATCGCCGCGTCCCCGGTCACGAACCCGAAGTTCATCTGCTCATCCGCAGCCCCCGCGTCGGCCGGGTCTTTGCCGGGCACGAGTCGCCCCGAGAACCAGTTCACGGCGAGGTCGAAGTGATGCGGAAACAGGTGCACGGGACTGGTCTCTGCGCGTAGCCCGGCCTTGAAGGCCTTGAGGCGTGCGTCCATCCAGAGCAGCACGCGACGGAAGGACGCGGCGTGCTGCGGGTCGTAGGCATGGACCGTCTCGTCGGTGATCTTGAGGAACGTGCTGTCCGGCACGGCGAGGCCATGTGCGCCCAGGGTCTCCACCAGGGCGTTCCCCAGCGCGCGCGGCGCCTGCCCGGCCAAGGGCACGGAGGACTCCCAGCCTTCGGACGACGTAAGGCGCATGGCATGGGCGACCAGATCCAACTCGACCTCGAGCACCTCGGGTGCCGTCGTCGCGCCGGCAAGGGACACCGGAGTCGTGGTCAAGCCTCGCGCCGTCGTCGCCAGCGTCACATGCCACCAGTGCTTGACCGGCTTCGAGATGCCGCCCCGGAAGGCGCCGAGGACGCGTGCCGCACCATGGAGCGCGTCGCGTGTGTCCTGCCAGGCGGCCAGCGGCGGAAGCGCCGGAGCGCTCATGCGTCCACGACCTGCACGCCACGCCAGAAGGCCAGGTGGTCACGCACCTGCGCCGCCTCAGGCTTCGGATCCCGGTACGTCCAGACGGCGTCGGCGTTCGTCTCGCCCGCGACCTGGAGGGAGAAGTAGCTCGCGGTGCCCTTCCAGCCGCACACGCTGGTCGTCGCGCTCTCCACGAGCACGTCCTCACGCACGGCCGAGCGGGGGAAGTAGTGGTTGCCCTCGACGACCACGGTGTCGTCGGACTCGGCGATGACTTCGCCGTTCCAGATGGCTTTCATGGGATGTCTCTCCTGGGGGGTCGCCGGATTGTAGGACCTACCCGGGGTTGGACGAGACCTGCTACGCTCTGCTTGGAGCGTGGGCATGCGTGGCGCAGCGAAACGGCAGGTGATCTCCTACTTGGTGCTGCGGCGCGCCGTCGGCGTGCTCGGCATCGTGTTTCCGGTATGGCTCTCCGCGTGGTGCCGGCTGGTCGGCGACTGCACCGAGATCTGCGACTCCATCAGCGCCTACTACCACACCGCCTCCCACGACTGGTTCGTGGGCATCCTCTGTGCCATTGCGATCTTCCTCTGGTCCTACCGCGGTCCGGACAAGCAAGACGACATCATGGGCGACCTGGCCTGCCTCTTCGCGCTTGGCGTCGCGATGCTCCCGACAGGCCACGACACGCCATGGATCGCCGCGGGCCACACGGCCAGTGCCCTGGGCCTCTTCCTCGTCCTCGCGTACTTCTCGCTGCGGATGTTCACCAAGGGTTGCGATGCCCCCACGCCGCGCAAGCTGGTGCGCAACAAGGTCTACCGGGTCTGCGGGTGGATCATCCTCGCGTGCATCGCCCTGATCGGTCTCTACAACCTCGTCGGCCGCGGCACCGCCCTCGACGCCCTCAAGCCGGTGTTCTGGCTCGAGGCCACGGCACTGTGGGCGTTCGGCGTCTCCTGGCTCACGAAGGGCGAGATGCTATGGCCCGACCGACCGCCCCCCCACGGCCCCGTCAAGAGCTAGGACGGGAACCGGCTGGCACGCCCGCCGGCGCCTACGTACCGTGTCGCCCATGGACCTCATTCGCGACGCCATCCGTACGATCCCCGACTACCCCAAGCCCGGCATCCAGTTCCGGGACGTGACCACGCTGCTCAGCGATGCGCGTGCGTTTCGCGCCACCGTGGACCTGCTCGTCCAACCGTGGGCTGGCGCCAAGATCGACAAGGTGGCTGGCATCGAGGCGCGTGGCTTCATCCTCGGCGGCGCGGTCGCCCACCAACTCTCGGTCGGATTCGCCCCGGTGCGCAAGCGCGGCAAGCTCCCCCACGAGACGCTGATCGAGGAGTACGAGCTCGAGTACGGCTCGGACGCCATCGAGATCCACGTGGATGCGGTCGAGGCCGGTGACCGCGTCCTCTTGATCGACGATCTCCTGGCCACGGGCGGGACGGCGGAGGCTGCGATCAAGCTGCTCCAGCGCGCCGGCGCCGAGGTCCTCGGCGCCGCGTTCGTGGTCGACCTGCCCGCCCTCGGCGGGGCGGAGCGCCTGAAGACCCTGGGCGTCCCCGTGCAGTGCCTCGTGGACTTCGACGGCGCCTAGGCGCGCCGGTCGACGCCTACGACGGCGCGCCGCCGCAGCAGGGGTCGACGTTGATCCCGCACGCGGCGCATTGCGCGTGACCGTGCACCTCGATGCGCCGCAGCGGCGCGCTGCACCACGCACAGCGCTCCGGAAGGCCCCCGGGGCG
>JARGNS010000046.1:0-8766 GCA_029213105.1 Planctomycetota bacterium | reverse complement strand
CTCCTCCTCGGGCTTCCGTCGCGACTCGGCCATCGCGTACCGTGGTACCCGTCGCGGGGCGGATTCCCAAGGACGCGTGTTCCTTGACAGGACGGATCCGTGGGCGCGTACTGAGCGCCGAGGAGCCACCGGCATGAGCGACACCCCCGCCCCGCCCATCCAGGAGCGCGAGATCGCGGATCTGATCCGCCGTGCGGACGACCACGAGCTCGGCCGCGAGTTCCTGCTCCACGGTGCCCAAGGCGCGGTCGCCGCGACCTTCCACGTGCATGCGTTCCTTGTCGACGCGGCCCGCGACCAGCTCGCCCAAGACGATCGCGCCGGGGCGTCCCCCCGCTAGGCGTCGTCCTCGCTGAGCTCGGAGACACCCGCTCGCAGGCTCTGGATGGCCTGCTGCAAGCTCTGCGACACGTCGGCGAGCTCGGCCGAGCTGGCATTGACCGCCTGCGCCCCGCTCTCGACATCCTCGATCGAGGCCCGAATCGTCTCGGTCCCGCGGGATTGATCGGCCACGAGCCCGCGGATCTGCTCGAAGCGCCGCGTGAGTCGCGCGATCTCCTCCATGATCCCGCCGAGCTCCGTGCCGATGTGCTCGGCCTGGTCGACGCCATCGGCAACCTGCTCGCGCGCCGCGCGCGCCTCGCGCACGCCCTCCTCGACGCCGTCCTGCATGCTGCGGACGATGCCTTCGATCTGGAGCGTGGCACCGGCACTCTGGTCGGCCAGGCGCTGGATCTCCTGCGACACGATGCGGAAGCCCCGGCCGTGATCGCCGGCCTTCTCGGCTTCGATGGCGGAGTTCACGGAAAGCAGATTCGTCTGATCCACGACCTTGACCATCATCACGGTGGCGAGCTTGATCTTCTCGGCACTCTTCTGGATCGCCACGACGCGCTCGCCCATGCCCTGGTTGGCCGCGGCCATGACGCGCATGACGCCATCGAGGCGATCGAGCTGCTGGCGGCCGGCCTCGGCGCGACGCGTGGTGTGCTCGGCCACCGCGTGGATCTCCTCAACCGCCTCGAGCAGCGCGTCGAGCGTGGCCGCGATGGACGTCACGGCCGTCGCAGCCTGCGTCGCACTCGTGTGGAAGGTCCCGGCCGTCGCGGCCTGCTCGCGGGCCGAGGCGCCGAGTTGTGTGGCCGCCCCCGTCACCTCCACGGTCGTGCGCGCAACCGCGCGGTAGACCTCCTCGCGCCGTGCCAGCTCGGCACGCAGCTGATCGGTCTGGGCGGCGATCTTGGCCTTCAGCATCCGGTTGCCGAACAGGACGCCCCCGACGAGCACGAGCACCACCGCGAGGATGGATCCCACCAGCAACCAGGGGAAGGACGTCTCTTGCTCGCCGAACGCGGACCCGGTCCAGCGGTTCTCGATGGCCTGCCGCTCGTCCGCGCTCACCGTGCCGAGGGCCTTGTCGATGATGCTGCGCAGCAGCGGCCAGTCCTTGCGCACCCCCACGGCCAGGTTCGTCGCGCCGGGTAGGCGTGCCGCCAGACGCACGTTGCGGATGTCGAGTTCCTGAAGGTACCAGGCACTCGTGGCCGGATCGTTGAGCATGGCGTCCACGCTGCCGAAGGACAGCATGCCCAGCGCCGTGGCGATGTCCGGCGACGGTACGATCTGGATCTCCGGGTGGTCGCGCGCGATGGCCTCTTCCCACCAGTAGCCCGACACGATCGCGACCTTCTTCCCATGCAGGTCCTCGAGCCGCGTGTAGGCCGGGGCATCGGTGCGCGCGAGGATGATGCCGGGCATCGTCACGTGCGGCCGCGTGAAGAGCATGTACTCCTTGCGATCCTGGGTCGCGACGGCTGTCGAGTAGCAGTCGATCTCGCGTGCCTTGACGGCGGCCACGACCGCATCCCAGCTCGGCTTGCGCACGAACTCGAACGTCACCCCCAGCCGCTTCGCCACCAGCGTCAGGAGCTCCGCCGAGATGCCGACGAAGGCCCCGCTCGCGTCGAACTGCTCGTAGGGCGGCCAGTTCGGATCCGGTCCGAACGTGATCGTCGGGTGCTCGGCCAGCCAGGCGCGCTCCGCCTCGGTGAGCGGCACCTCGACACCGTCGGCGGCCCAGGCCGGCGCGAGGCAGCACACCCCCACGACCAGGATCAAGAGCAGCCAGAGGAGGGAGCGCGCGTTGCCCATGCCGCGAGAGCATATGCGGGGAACGCCCGGTACGCTGCATCCATGGACCCGGCCCTGCCCCCCACCGCCTGGCACGCCGTCGAGGCCGACACGGCCCTGGTGGAGCTCGGCTCGGACCCCAAGCGCGGCCTGGCCTCCCTGGAGGTCGAGCGCCGGCTTGCCGTCCATGGGCCCAATGCACTCACGGCCACCCACCGCACGACCCCCTGGGACGTCCTCTGGCGCCAGTTCGTGGACCCCCTCGTGTTCCTGCTGGCCGTCGCCGCCGGCATCTCGTTCCTCGTCGGCCATGCGGGCGACGCGTACACGATCCTGGCGATTGTCGTCCTCAACGCGCTGCTCGGTTTCTCCCAGGAGTGGAAGGCGGAGCGCGCCCTCGACGCCCTGCGCCAGATGCTGGCGCCGCGCTGCCGCGTGATCCGCGACGGCCTGCCGCGCGAGGTCGAGGCCGCCACGCTCGTGCCGGGGGACGTGGTGCGCCTCGAGCTGGGCGACCGCATCCCGGCCGATCTGCGGCTGCTCGACGGCAGCGACTTCGGTGTCGACGAGTCGCCGCTCACCGGCGAGTCGGAGGCCGTCGACAAGGCCTCTCCCCCGGTCGCCGAGACGACCGAGATGCATGCGCGCACCCCCATGGCGTGGATGGGCACGACCGTCGTGCGCGGACGGGGTCAGGGCCTCGTCGTGGGCACGGGAATGCACACGGCCTTCGGCTCGGTCGCCGAGATGGCCCAGGCCCTGGGCCCCGAGACGACCCCGCTCCAACGCAAGCTCGCACGGCTGGGCAGGCGCATCGGCCTCTACGCCATCGTGGTCTCCGTGCTGGTCGCCGTGGCGGGCATCGCCATGGGGCGCGACCTGATCGAGATGTTCTTCACCGGCGTGTCGCTGGCCGTCGCGGTGGTCCCCGAGGGCCTCCCCGCCGTCGTCACGGTGACGCTCGCGCTGGGCGTGCGCACCATGGTTCGGCGACGCGTGTTGCTACGGCGCCTGGCCGCGGCCGAGACCCTCGGCGCGACCACGGTCATCTGCACGGACAAGACCGGCACGCTGACCCGCGGCGAGATGACGGTCCAGCGCATCTGGACCCTCGAGGCGCACTTCGAAGCGACGGGCACGGGCTACGATCCCTCCGGGCATCTCGAGCACGAGGGCGCCCGCGTCGACCTCTCGCGGCAGCCCGCCCTGGGCGACCTGCTGGAGTCGGCCCTGCTTTGCAACCACGCCCGCATCGAGCACGACGAGACGGGCTGGCACCTGCGCGGGGAGCCCACCGAGGGTGCCCTGGTCGTGGCGGCCATGAAGGCCTGGCTCGACTGCCCTGCGCACCATGCCGAGGGCGAGCTGCCCTTCGACTCCATGCGCAAACGCATGACCCTCGTCGAGCATCACGACGGCCGTCGCATCGCGCACGTCAAGGGCGCCCCGGAGGTCGTGCTCGCACGCTGCACGCGCGTACGGACGGCGACGGGCACACACGACCTGGACGACGCCACGCGCGGACAAGTCGAAGCGGCCTACCGCGAGCTTGCCGGGAGCGGCCTGCGCGTGCTCGCCATCGCGCGCCGCGAGCTCGGCGACGAAGTCCTGGACGAGGAGCACATCGAGTGTGATCTCACCCTCCTGGGACTGGCGGGCCTGATCGACCCGCCGCGGCGCGAGGTGCCCGCGGCGGTCGACGCCGCCCGTGCGGCCGGCATCGACGTGGTCGTCATCACGGGCGACGCCCCCGAGACGGCCCAGGCGGTGTGCCGCCAGGTCGGCCTCGAGACGGAGCGTGTGGTCACGGGCCCCGACCTGGAGACCATGGACGACGCCGCGCTGCGGGACGTGCTCGCCCATCCCGTGGTCTTCGCCCGCACGACGCCGCGCCACAAGCTGCGCATCGTGACCCTGCTGCAGGAACGCGGCGAGATCGTTGGCATGACCGGTGATGGCGTGAACGACGCGCCGGCCCTGAAGAAGGCGGACGTGGGCATCGCCATGGGCATCCGCGGCACCGACGCCTCCACGGGCGCCGCGGACAGGGTGCTTACCGACGACAACTTCGCCACGATCATCGGCGGGGTCGAGGAGGGCCGCCGGCAGTACGACAACATCCGCAAGTTCGTGCGCTACCTGCTCTCGTCGAACACGGGTGAGGTGATCGCGATCCTCGCCAGCATCCTGCTCGGCGGGCCACTCATCCTCCTGCCGGTCCAGATCCTCTGGACGAACCTCGTCACCGACGGGCTCTCGGCCGTGGCGCTGGGGCTGGAGCCCGCCCACCGGCGCATCATGCAGCGCCCGCCACGCCCGCCCCACGAGGCCCTGGTCGATCGGCGGGGCTGGGCCGCGATCCTCGCCGTGGGCACGTACGTCGGTGCCGCGACGCTGGTGCTGTTCTACGTCGTCGCAGGGGCCGAGGCCGACCACGCGCGCACGCTGGCCTTCACGGGCCTCGTGGTCGTCGAGAAGTGCAACGTGTTCAACTTCCGCTCGCTGACCCAGCCCATGCGCGTGGTGGGCTTCTTCAGCAACCCCTTCCTCCTGCTGGCCGTCGGCCTCTCGCTCGGCATGCAGCTGTTGGCCGTCTACGCCCCTCCGCTGCAGTCGCTGCTGCACACGGTGCCGCTCTCCGCACAGGACTGGTTGGCGATCCTCGCCCTCGCCCTGCCGGTGTTCCTCCTCGGCGAGTGGATCAAGCGCCGCCGCGCCCGCTACCAGACGCCGGGCAGCAGCCTGTAGCGCACGCGCGTGCGGTACGCCGCGTAGCCGGGCAGCTCGCGGGCCAGGCACTCGTCCTCGAACCATGTGCGCACGACGAGCGGCAGGATGACGACCGGGGCCAGCGCGACCGCCCACCAGGAACCGAGCAGCAGCCCTGCGCCGGGGATCCAGGCGAAGAAGGCGGCGTACATCGGATGGCGCACGACCGCGTAGGGCCCCGTGTCGATCACCCGCTGCCCGCGCTCGCGCTGGATGCGCACGACGGGCGCCAGGAAGGTGTTCGCCCGGTGCACGGCGAAGAGGCCCCACCACCCGAGCAGGTGCAGGGCGCCGCCGGCGAGCTGGGCACCCAGCGGCACGCCGGAGGGGCCGTAGCGCACGGCGTCGAGCCCCGGAACGCAGAGCCACAGGAGCCAGGCCAGCGCGAAGCAGGACACGAGCACACGATCCCAGCGTGGCTGGTCGGGATGGAAGCCGCCCCGCAGCCGTTCCGCGCGCAGCGCGGGGTCGTGACGCCCGAGCCAGTGCATCAGGTAGCCGCTGAGGGCCGCCTGCAGGACCAGGAATACCCAGCCCTCGACCCAGCGCAGCGTGCCGGCCGAGCCGAAGAGCAGCCCGGGATAGAGCGTGGCCATCAAGAGAGCGCGGAGGGCCGTGCGGAGGGACATGGCTCGATTCTAGAAGCGCCGCGACCCGAAACCCTGCCCCGTCCCCGCCCGTCGGGGCACCATCGTCAGCGCGCACGACGCTTGCCCCGGAGCCCCCCCATGACACGCATCCTCCCCCTCCTGCTGCTGGGCAGCCTGCTCCCCCTCGGCCTGGGCCTGGGCGCGTGTGGCGGCGACACCGACACGCCCGAGGCCGCCGCACCGGCACCGGGTCCGCTCGCCCAGGCGCTCACGGCGAAGAAGGCCGCGGGGGCCGCACGCATGCCCGCGGAGGTGAAGGAACTCATGGCGCGTGCCGGCGGCGAGCTCGCCGCGAGCAACCTCCTCGCCCAGGCCCTGCACGAGGGAGCCACTGCGCCGGACTTCCAGCTGCAGGACGGCACGGGCAAGACGATCGCCCTGGCGGATCTCCGCGCGGCGGGCCCCGTGGTCGTGACCTTCTACCGCGGCAAGTGGTGACCCTATTGCAACATCGCCCTCGCGGCGTACCGGCAGGTCCTGCCGGACATCAAGAAGCTCGGAGCCACCCTGGTCGGCATCTCGCCCATGACCCCCGCCGGCTCGCGCGAGATGGCCACGGCCGTGGAACTGCCGTTCCCCGTCCTCAGTGATCCAGGCAACGCCACGGCGCGTCGCTACGGGCTCGTGTTCACGCTGCCCAGCTACATGCGCCCCGTCTACGAGCAGTTCGGGATCGACCTGCCCGCGACCAACGGCGAGGACTCGTTCGAGCTGCCCGTGCCCGCGACGTACATCCTCGACCGCGAAGGGACGATCCGCTGGGCCCACGTGGACCTCGACTACACGCAGCGCGCCGAGCCGGCGGACATCCTGGCGGCCTTGAAGGCCCTCGCGCCGTAGCGTGCGCATCGCGTGCGACACGCACGGATCGAGAAGGCGTACCGAAGGCGATACAACGCCCGATTCCTGGCGTCCGCCTTCCGCGCGCGGCGCGTACCTCCAAGCGAACAGGAGAATGCGCATGCTTCGCCACGTCTTGCTGATGTCCGCCGTCTGGTTCCTCATGGCCGGGAGCCTCGCGGCCCTGGCCTTCGCCTGAGAGAACTGAGGCCCTCCGGCTGGGGGCGGTCGCCCCGTCGAGCATCCTGAAGTCCTCGAAGTTGTCGGCCTCGACGCCGAGGGCAAGATCGATCGCAGCGCCCCGCGGATCGGCGGAGCGCGTCGCGAGCCCAAGGCCGCGACGCGACGCACGGATCACCGCTGGTCGTACGTGAGCATCACGGAGCCGGAGGTGGTCACCGGCGGCAAGGCGGAGGAGGCCCTCGGCCGAGCGACCCACCTGCGACGCAGCCTGGGGTTCGATGCGGCCAAGGCGCGCGCCGACCGGCGGCCGGTCCTGCTCTACTTCCACTGGCCCCACAAGCACGCAACCCATGGGAAGCGCACGACCGAGGTCTGCAACCGCGTTCTCGACGAGGAGCAGGTCGCCCGCTGGGCGCTGTTCTTCCGTCCGCTGCGCATCGACATGGAGACGAGCGACATCAAGCTCGCGACGAGCCTGGGCGCTGCGAGCGGTCCCTCCTTCGCCGTCTTGGCGCCGGATCTCAGCGTGCGTGCGCACTTCGAGGCGCCGCGCAGCAGCGCCAAGCTCGTGAAGGCCATGCGGGCCGCGCTCGAGCTGGATACGGCGTTCGCCAAGAAGCTCGCAGGCGCCATCACGGCACAGAAGAAGCAACTCGACGCCGCGCAGGTCCTGGAGAAGCACGGCCGGCTGCGGCATGCCCATTGGATGGTCGAGCGGATCCGGACGAGCGACGTGCGCGTGGACCCCGTCTGGGATCGGGCCAACGCCTACGCGGACCGGCTGGAGAACAAGCTGCGCGCGACGCGCACGGTGCCCTCGAAGGCGAAGTAACGCCTGCCCTGCCGGCAGGCGGTGCCTACGGCGTCCCCCACACGACCCAGCCTGCCCAGTAGTACGGGTCCGACCACGGCCGCTCGCCGACGGCCGGCGCGCCGGACGGCCCCCGCAGGGTCGCCACGGTCGTACGATCGCGTGTCCGTACATGGGCCTGGGCTGCGCGCAGCGCCGCGGCAGCATTCATCCCCTGGCCCCCCCGCCAGTGCTCGTAGAAGGAGCGCATGAGCGTGGCGGTGGCCTCGTCGTCGACCTGCCAGAGCGAGCAGAGCACCTGGGAGCCGCCGGCGGAGAGGAACGCGCGCGCAAGCCCCAGCATGCCGGTGCCCCGCACGTAGCGCCCCAGGCCGCTGTCGCAAGCGCTGAGCACGACGAGATCGGCAGGCACGTGCAGGCGATGGACATCGAGCGCGAGCAACTCCCCGTCGCCACCGGGCCCCGGCGTCAGGGCCAGGTGGCTGAGCCCCGGTCGCTCGGCGTCGACAATGCCATGGCAGGCGAGATGGACGGCACGCCAGCGCTTCTGCGTGCGCAGGGTCGCGCGCAGGCCGGCCTCCGTCGCCTGGTCCCCGAGCAGGACGTCATCCCCGACCGCCTGCACCTCCGCGCGCGAGGCCTCCAGCCGCGGGAGGCGCCCGCCGTACGCCGGGTCGCCGAGGGCCAGGATGCGCGTGGCCGGCGCCCGCGGGCGCGACCGATGGCGCACATGCCACGTCGCCGACGGCAGGTAGAGCACGTCGACGCCCGCGGGCACGAACAGCGCGGGCGGCGTCGCGCACAGCGCCCCATCGGGGGAGACGAGCACCTGCTCGAACGCCCCCAGGCCCAGCGGCTCCCAGAGCATGCTGCGGGCCCGCGCACTGGCGGCGCTCGAAGCCCCCTTGCCCTGGGCGGCGTCGCGCACCGCCTGCAGCGTCGTGCGGATCGGCGCCACGGGCCCCAGGTCCACGAGGCGCGCCTCCGCCGCCGTGATGCGCAGGGCAAGGGCCTTGGCCTCGA
This sequence comes from Planctomycetota bacterium, assembly GCA_029213105.1. GTDB lineage: Bacteria > Planctomycetota > PLA2 > PLA2 > JAEUHO01 > JAHEIK01. The sequence continues at coordinate 360 of JARGNS010000046.1, read as the reverse complement.
AGAGGCCGTAGAGCACGCAGGCCTGCTTCGGACCGAGCGTGGCGCGGATGCTCCCGAGGGACTCGACGTCGGCGTAGAGCAGCTCGCTGTCCTGCCGGACCTCGCCCTCGATCCGCTCCATCACCTCGCGCAGCGCCTGCCGGGCCGCGTCGCGCTCGGTGCGCGCCGCCTGGACGCGCGTATGCACGCGCCGCCGACGGGCCTTGGCCAGCGCGCGGGCCGCGCGCTCGACGCGCGCTTGCGCCTCGCGCTCGCGACGACGGAGGTCTGCCGGGATGTGTGCCTCGGCCAACACCTGGCGCCCCCCGAGCGCCTCGCGCGCCAGCGAGGCGTGGCCGGTTTCGAGGAAGAACGCGAGTT
>JARGNS010000045.1:3975-13308 GCA_029213105.1 Planctomycetota bacterium | reverse complement strand
GAGGCGATTGACTGCCGCCTGACGCTGGGCGGCCGAGGCGGCGCTGCGGCTGCGCGTGGGCGCCTGGCGGGTCGTGGGGGCTCTCGTGGAGCGACTGCCGCTGGAACGACTGCCGCTGGAGCGGCCGGAGCGACCCACGCTGGGGGTGCCACGGCTGGCTGTGCTGGAGCGGCTGTAGCTGCGGGTGCGGCTGGGGGTGCTGCGCGGGCTGTAGCCTCGCGAGGGGGCACGACCGGAGCTGCTGCGGCCCGAGGAGGCCGAACGGCCACGGCTGCTGCCGGAGAATCCGCGGCTGCTGCCGGAGAATCCGCGGTTGATGGCGCTGCTGCGGCCCGAGGAGCCCCGGCTGCTGCCCGAGAATCCGCGGCTGCCGCCGGAGAAGCCTCGGCTGCCGGAGATCCCGCGGCTGATCCCGCTGCTGCGGGAGCCGCCGCCGGAGAAGCCCCGGCTGCCGCCGGAGAAGCCGCGGCCGATGCCGCCGCCGCGGGAGCCGCTGCTGCTGCCGCCCCGTGAGCCGCCGCCGCGGGCCTCGGCGGCCGAGGCGAGGAGAAGCAGGCTGGCGCAGAGCGCGAGACCGACGAGTAGATGCTTCTGCATGATCCAGACACTCCTGTGATCGGGCGCCCGGCGGCCGGATTGCCAGTGCCAACCCAGTGTATGCACAAGGGGTGCCGGAGCCGGGCCGGGCCCCACGGGAGGGGGGGAATTCGGGCGGATTGGCCGCTCGCCAGGCCGGGCGGCCGCCCGAGCGGGCCTAGGCGCTGGGGTCGGCCTGGGGGGCGGCCTCGGGGGCGGCGGGCGGGCTGGCGCCCCCGTTCTCGAAGCGGTCCACCACGACGGCGCCGATGGCGTCGCCCATGACGTTCGTGGAGGTCCGGAACATGTCCAGGAAGGCGTCCACGGCGAAGATGAAGGGCAGGTAGTAGACGGGCAGGTGGACGGCGGTCGCGACAAGGACCATGGTCACGAGGCCGGCGTCGGGCACGGCGGCGGCGCCCACGGAGGCGAGCACGGCCGTGATGAAGAGGATGAGGATCGCCCCGCCGACGAGGGTGATGCCGACGTCGTCCATGCCGCCGTACATCTGGATGAGGAAGATCACCGCCACGCCCTCGTAGAGCGCGGTGCCATCCATGTTCACCGTCGCGCCCACGGGCAGCGTGAAGTTGGCCACCTTCTTCGACACGCCGAGCTTCTCGGTCACGCAGCGCACGGTGACCGGCAGTGTGGCGGCGCTCGAGCGCGTGGCGAACGCGACGGCCCAGGCCTCGCGGATGCCGCGCAGGAAGCGCCACGGCGACAGGCGCCCGAACACGGCGCACAGCGTCAGCAGGACGCAGACATGGATCGCGATGCCGCCGATGACCGTGCCGCAGTACCAGCCGAGCGACTCGAACACCTCGGGACCGTGGGTGGCGATGATCGAAGCCATCAGGCAGAACACGGCGAAGGGCGAGATCGCCATGAGCCAGCTGGTGATCTTGAGGACCACCAGGTTCATGGCCTGGAAGAAGTCCACGACCGGCTGCGCCGGCGCGCCGAGCGCCGCGCACGCGAGCGCGAGCAGCAGTGCGAAGAAGATGATTCCCAGGCTGTTGCGTGCACCCAGGGCATGGAATGGGTTGTCGATCATGGGCTTGACGATGTCGTCGACGAACATCTCGAACGTCGTGCGATCGCGCTTGGCGACGACGCGGGTGTACTTGTCCCCCCGGCCCTCCCCTTCACGCTGCTCGAGCCAGCCCAGGTACTCCGGGCGCGCCTCGTCGGCCTGCTTGCCGGTCTGCTCCGCGAACTCGGCGCGCCGCGCCGTCAACTCGGCACTGCGCTTCGCACGCATGGACTCGGCGGCCCCGCGCTCGCCGGGTTGGATCATCAGGACGAGGATCAGCCCGATCGCCACCGCGAGGGTGGTGGTGCCGATGTAGTAGCCGAGCGTGCGGAAGCCGATGCGGCCCGCGTCGCGAAACGACGGGATGCTCGTCACGCCCGCCACGATGCTGGCCAGGATCAGTGGTGCGATGATCATCTTCAGGAGGCCGATGAACACGGTCTTGCCGAAGAAATCGAGCCACTGGATCGTGGTCGTGAAGCCGTCGGAGCTCTTGTCCTCGACCTGCGCGAGCAGCAACCCGACGACGACGCCGAGCGCCATCAGTACGAAGATCAGGCTGTGGAGGCGCGGTCGCATGGGCGCACACCCTATGCCCGCAGCCCATTCGCGGCCACCATGCAGGTCAGGAGGCTCCATGGCCCGCACGATCACGCCCGTACTCGGCAACAGTCAGAAGCTCGATGGCGGCTCCATGTTCGGCAACTGCCCGCGTGCCGTCTGGGCGCGCTGGCTCGCGCCCGACGAGGAGGGCCGCGTCCCGCTGGCCTGCCGGGCCATGCTCGTCGAGGACCACGGCCGGCGGGTGCTCTTCGAGACCGGCATCGGGGCCTTCTTCGAGCCGAAGTTCAAGGAACGCTACGGGGTGGTCGAGGCAGAGCACGTCCTGCTCGACAGCTTGCAGGCGCTCGGACTGACGGACGCGGACATCGACGTCGTCGTGCTCTCGCACCTGCACTTCGATCACGCGGGGGGGCTGCTGGCGGCCTGGTCGGACGGCGAGCCCGCACGACTGCTGTTCCCCAACGCCCGCTTCGTCATCGGCAAGGAGGCCTGGGCGCGTGCCAAGGCACCCCATGCCCGCGACCGGGCTTCGTTCATCCCTGCGCTGCCCGGGCTGCTCGAGGCCACGGGGCGGCTCGAGATCGTGGAGGGCGAGACCTCCGCCGTGCTCGGGGACGGCTACCGCTTCCACTACAGCGATGGGCATACGCCCGGCCTGCTGATGACGGAAGTCGACAGCGAGCAGGGACCGATCGTCTTCGTCGGCGACCTGATCCCCGGCATGCCGTGGATGCACGTGCCGATCTCGATGGGCTACGACCGCTATCCGGAGTTGCTCATCGACGAGAAGCGCGCCCTGCTCGAGGACCTGCTGGCGCGCGACGGGTCGGTGTTCTTCACCCACGATCCGAGCGTGGCCGTGGCACGCGTCGCCCAGGATGCGAAGGGCCGCTTCCACGGCGCCGCGTAGATCAGCTCCGCAGCCCGACGGCGAAGCGGTTCGCGGCCAGGGGTGTGCCCTGCCACTCGAAGTAGATCTCGTGCCAGCCGCCCCGCTCGACGGGAATGGCCGGGGCGGTGACGTGCAGCGTGAGCTGGCGGTCCTGCAGCCCGGCGGGCACATCGATGCGTAGGGGGATCTTCTGGGCCGGGATCGGCGCTTCCTCCTCGCCCGTGGGCGGGGCGCGCAGGACGAAGGCGGCTTCCGCCGGCCCCGCCGGGAGGTTGCGGACGAAGGCCACGAACGTCAGCGGACCCACTTCTCCCGGAAGCTTGTCGACCGGCGCCACTTCGACGACGTTCTGAATGGAGATCTCACCCTGGGCATCGGCTTCGATGCCTCGGCAGACGAGGAGCGCATGGACGACAGGTACGACGGCGGCGGGAGGTTCGGAAGCCATGGGGCGGCACCGTACCGCATCCCGGCCTGGCTGCCCATGGCCGCGCTGGCCTTGCTGCTGCTCCTGCCCGGCCGGGCCGAGGCGGCGGGCCCGGTCCGTCTCAAGGCCACGGGGGCGGCCCGCCGCTTCCAGGTCAAGGTCATCGGCGGGCACGCGACCTTCCGCTTCTCCACGGTCGCGGGCTGCCGCTACCGGCTCACCGTGCGCCCCGGCACCCTCGCGCGGCCGATCCTGCAGGTTGGCCGCCACGGCGAGGAGCCTCTCGTGCGGGTGGACCCCGGGGCCGGGGGCGGGCCTGCCGTGCACCGCTTCGATGCCGAACGCGACGCCTCCATGGAGGCGCGTGTCGGTGGTTTCTCCGGGCAGACCGGCGGCGCGTCCATCCAGCTCGAGACCCTCGACCTCACCGACCGCAAGACGAAGGCGCACCGCCGCTTCCTCGCCCCGACCGAAGGCGAGAGCGCGCGGGTGGGGGAGTTGCTCATCGGAGAGGCCAATCGCTGGCGCCTCGTCGTGGAGCCCGGCGCGGCCTATCGCATCACGCCCACGCGCGGCTCCGCAGGGCGCGTGCGGCTTGTCGTGCTCGGCTGGGATGGCGCGCCGCTCGCCGACTCCACGGGCACTGGCAGCGCCTGGCTGGCGCTGCCACCCGTGCGCTTCCGTGTGCCCCCCAAGCCCGAGGACGCCAAGCTGCCGGCGTTGATGCTCGAGGTGCGCAGCCTGCTCGCTGGCGGCGGCACCTACGGCGTCCGGATGCAGACCCTGCCCCCCGATCAGGACCTCACGCCCGCCGAGGTCGGCGCACCCGAGGCGCTCGAGCGGGGGCCGATCGAGGGCGCCCCGGAGAGCTTCCGGGCCGGGCCCGGCGATGTGGCCGTGCTCTACGTGCCTGCGGCTCCCGGGCGCACGCGCGTCGTGGAGATGCAGCGCGGCGAGCGCTGGATCCGCGTGGAGGACATGGGCCTCGGCAGCAGCGCGCGCTCGCAGGAGAACGCGCTGATGGTCTGGTTCCAGCCCTACTACCCGGGCACCTACCGCTTCCGCGATCCGTTCGGGGCCGCGCCGCAGGGCTCCCGGATGCTGCTGCACGACCGCGCCGCCCTCGGCAGTGCCCCCATCCACATGGGGACCGGCGCGGACCCGACCCCGCGTGCCCGGCTGCGCTCGGCGTGGTCGCTCGTGGGCCTGGGCATCTGCATGCCCGGCTGGGACTACCTGTTCGTCTGCGTCCACGGCCCCGACTCGGGGGTCGCGATGCGCGTCGTGGACGCGGCGGGCAAGGCGATCAAGACGCGCAGCAGCGCCGGCCGGACCATCTCGCCGGGGCTCGGTCCGTCCCTGCGCTTCCGCGTGCCGCGGGCGGGGGTCTACCGCCTCGAGGCGAAGAGCAAGCGCCGGATGATCGTGCGCCCGCTCCTGCGGCGCGCGGCGGACTGAGCGCCGAGGGGCGCGAGCCCGGTTGGTGCGCGACGCGCGCGTCCTCCGGCGGCCCGGCTGGCGATTCGGCCGGGCTCGGAGGATGGGCGCGAGGAGGCGCGAGGCAACGCGTGTTCATGCCACGGGCGGGCTGGGGGCGGATTCGGGCCCAGATCCTCATCTTCCCGCGTTCGATCCTTGCAGCGCCCGCCCCGCGTGGGCTTGATGGGGCCACGATGCGAGCCCCTCGACGATCCCTGCCCGCCCGTCCCTGGCGCCTGGCGCTGCTCGTCGCCGGATTGCTGTGTGCCTTCGGCGCGCGGGTGGCCCCGGTCGGCGCCGCGCCCGTGCAGCTCGAGGACGGTGTCGCCCGCATGGTGGCGCTGCCCAAGGGCGGACTGTGGGCCGGGCGCGTGGACGTGCCGGCCGACGCCACGGCCCTGACGATCCTCGTGTGCTCCCGGGTCCAGACCGGGCTGTACCTGCGCCACGGGCAGCCGCTGGCCGCGGCTCCCGAGGCGCTCGGGGAGGTCAGCCGCGTCGGCGGCGGTGCGCTGCAGGTCGCGCGCCTCACGGCCAGCACGCCCGTGCCCCTGCGTGAGGGCATCTGGCACTTCGCCGTCGTGGCCGACCCCGACACCCGCGGTGAGCCTTTCGAGGTCGTCGCCTTTGTCGATCGCGGCCGCGGCGTGCCCACGATCGTGCCCGGGGCCGCGCCCGTGACCCTGGCCGTGCACCGGGACCGGCCGGAACTGCGGACCTTCGTGCCCGCCCTGGCGCGCGAGGTCACGCTGGCGCTCGAGGGCGCCAACCGCCCCGGCGTGCGCTACCGCCTCGACGGGCCGCAGGACTACCGCCGCAGCGGGCCGGCGGCGAGCACCGTGGTCCTGACGGCGCCCGAGGCACCGTCAGGCGCCTACACCCTCGACCTCTCCAGTGCGCGCCGGGGCAGCCTGCCGCCGAGCGTGCGCGTGCGGGCCACCTGGACGTCCACGCTGGAGAAAACGCCCTCCTCCGAGCCCCAGCCGATCGTCCAGCCGGGCAGCGTCCATACGCTCACCCTCGGCGGCGCCGGGCCGTCGGCGCGGACGGTGCGCATCCCCGTGCCCGCCGATACGGGGGGCATCGAGATCGAGGCGCGTACGCCGAACGGCGCGGACGTGGATCTCTACGTGCGCCGCGGCGGCCCCCTCGAGCAAGGCGACGAGGACGCGGACTACTTCGCCCTCTCGAGTGCGGGCGTCGAGCGCCTGTACATGGGCGGGCTCTCCGGCTTGACGGCCGGCATGTACTGGTGCGAGACCGTGCTCGTCGAGGGCAAGGGCCCGGTGCAGGTCTCGTTGCGCGTGCGGCGCTTCCCGCGCGGGGCGCGGCGCGGCACCTGGGGTGTCCAGGATCCGCCGCCGCTGGTGGCGGGGCGCTGGGTGCGCGGCCGCGTCGGCGCGAGTGGGGGCGGCGTCACCTGGTACGCCCTCGACGTGCCCGCCGGTACGACCTCGTTCCACGCCATGCTGCTGGAGTCCTCGGCGCCGCTGGACCTCGTGTTCGCGCGCCGCACCGACGGCAGCATCATGCGCAGGGCGCTCAGCGCCCGGGTGGACGAACGCATCGACCATGTGTTCCGTCGGGCCCCGGACAGCAAGCGCCTGTTCCTCTTGGGCGTGATGAACCGCAACGCGCTGGAGACCGTCGTCGACTACCGGGTGGCGTTCTCGCTGAATCGCCCGCCCGAGCCGCCGGAGGGCATGGCCTGGCCGCCGCTGCTGAACTGGCAGGGTCGCAGCCCTGTCGTGCGCGCCGCGGCCGCGACCGTCGAGCTCACCGTGGCCGACAACGCGGGCGGCAGTGGCACATGCGTCACGCCCCGCGGTCGCATCCTGACCTGCCGGCACGTCCTCGAGCTCGATGGCTCGGACGGCAAGATCCAGCGCGAGAAGATCCTCGTGGCCTTCCCGGGCACGCTCGACCGCCCGCCCGTGCAGAGCTTCTACGCGCGCGTCACCTACGACGACGCGAGCAAGGACCTGGCGCTGCTCGAGATCACGACGGACGTCTTCGGCCGGCCGCTGCCCAAGGACCTGACCCTGCCGTGGCTTCCCTTGGGCGACTCCTCGGCCCTCGAGCTGGGTGATGCCGTGATGGTCTTCGGCTACCCGTCCCAGGGGTCGGAGCGCTCCCGGACGCCCGTGATCCTGACGCGCGGATCCATCGCCGGCCTCGAGTCCATTGGCGGGGCGCCGCGCTGGTTGAAGACCGATGCCTGGATCGGTCTGGGCCACAGCGGGGGCTCCCTCGTGGACTCCGGGATGCGTCTGGTGGGCATCCCGGCCGCCACCCTGGGCCGCCGGCAGGTCCTGGGCCTGGCGGTGCCCACGTCCCTGATCCCGGCCCAATGGCGCCTGCGGATCCTCAAGGACCAGCCGCGCTGAGAGCGGTCGTCCGGCCCCGGGTCGGTCCCCAGTTTGTCGGCCCCTGGGGGGGCGGTACGATTCGAGGTTGAGCGCGAAATCCCGTGCAAGAGGCCCTGGATAGCCCATGACGCCCCAGTCCAATGATGAGCCCGAACGCTACGAGGCCAGCTCCATCCGCACGCCGAAGAGTCCTGTCATCGCCCGGAAGGTGTGGATCCTCGCGACGGCCTCCAAGCGCGTCGATGCCGCGGTGGCGGCGATCAAGGGCTCCGGCCACGAGGTCCGCACCGCCGAGAGCGGTGCCGAGCTGGCTCCGGCCCTGCGTGAGTTCCGCCCGGACATGATCGTCATCGACATGCAGGATCTGCCCGATCGCGGTCGCCACGTCGCGCTCCAGCTGCGGGCCGACCGCGCCACGCGCCAGCTGCCCATCATCCTGGTGGCCGCCCGCGACATCTCGCTCACCCAGGGTGAGAAGACCATCACCGGACCCACGCGCCGGTACGCACTCCCGCTTGACGCACCGTCCGTGCTCAACGCGGTCTGCACCGAACTCTAGATTCCGAACCCCGACCGCAACCCGCGGGTGCACCCCGCACGGCGGGGGCGTCGAGCAAGGGCCTCCGGGAGGGAACTCCGATGGCCGCACACATCAGGATCGAGCAGGACTCGATGGGCGCCGTCAAGGTGCCCGCCAAGCGCATGTGGGGCGCGCAGACCCAGCGCGCACTCGAGAACTTCCAGGTCTCCGGTCGCACGATGCCCGCCCGCTTCCTCGAGGCGCTTGCCGCGGTGAAGTGGTCCGCCTCGAAAGCCAATCAGGAGCTGAAGCTCCTGAAGCCGCGCTGGGGCGCCGCCATCCGTCGCGCCGCGGATGCGGTCATCAAGGGGCAGTACCCCGATGAGTTCCCGATCGACGTCTTCCAGACAGGCTCGGGTACCTCCTCGAACATGAACATGAACGAGGTCCTCAGCAACCTCGCGAACATCCATCTCGGGAGCACCGCGGGCGCCAAGTCGCCCGTGCACCCGAACGACCACGTCAACATGGGCCAGTCCAGCAATGACGTGATTCCCACGGCGCTGCACGTCTCCGTGGTGCTGGTCTGTCGCGACACGCTGCTGCCCGCGTTGCGCGCACTCGCCGCGGAGTTCAGCAAGAAGGCCAAGGCCTGGGACAAGATCGTCAAGGTCGGGCGCACGCACCTGCAGGACGCCACGCCCCTGCGCATGGGCCAGGTCTTCGGCGGCTACGCCGCCCAGGTGAACCACGCCTGCGAACGTATCGAGGTCGCCGCCGACGGTCTGCTCGAGGTCGCGCTGGGCGGCACGGCCGTCGGGACGGGCATCGGTCGCCACCCCGAGTTCTCCAAGCTCGCCATCCAGCATCTGGGTGCGAAGACGAAGCTCGCCCTGCGTCCGGCGCGCGACAGCTTCGAGCAGCTCGCCGACCGCGGCGGCTGCGTGTTCTTCGCCGGGGCCCTCGGGAGTGCGGCGGCCGCCCTCACGAAGATCGGCAACGACATCCGGCACCTGGGCGCTGGCCCGCGCTGTGGGCTGGGGGAACTCAAGCTGCCGCCCGTGCAGCCCGGTTCCTCGATCATGCCCGGCAAGGTCAACCCGGTCATGGCGGAGAGCCTGCTGATGGCCTGCCAACTCGTGCAGGGCTACGTGACGACGGTGAACGCCGCCGGCTCGGCCGGCAACTTCGAACTGAACGTGACGCTGCCGCTGCTCGCCGACGTACTGCACGACGGCATGCGCGTACTCGCAGGAGCGGTCGACGGCTTCACCAAGCGCTGCGTGGTCGGCCTCGAGGTCGATCGCGAGCGCGTCGAGGCCCTGGTCGAGCAGAGTCTCATGCTCGGCACGGCCCTGGCGCCGCACATCGGCTACGACGCGGCGGCTGCGTTGGCCAAGGAAGCCTACCTCCGTGGGCGCACGATCCGCGAGCTGGCCACCGAGAAGGAACTCCACTCGCCGCCGACGC
>JARGNS010000045.1:0-3965 GCA_029213105.1 Planctomycetota bacterium | reverse complement strand
GTCCTCGACGTCTCGGGCATGACGAAGCCTGGCATCTAGCCGCCGTTGACCCGACGGAAGTGGGCCTCGTCGAAGGTGTCACCCTGGCGGATGTCGCCCGTGCGCAGACCGAGCTCGAACCACGTGCGGCGCTGCTCGGACGTGCCGTGCGTGAAGGAGTCGGGGCGCACGGCGCCGCCACTGCGGCGCTGCAACGCGTCGTCCCCGATCTTCTTGGCTGCGTTCATCGCTTCCTCGATGTCGCCGCGCTCGAGGATGTTGTCGCGCTTCTGGGCGTGATGCGCCCACAGGCCGGCATAGAAGTCGGCTTGCAGCTCCAGGCGCACGGACAGGCGGTTGTATTCGACCTGGCTCACCTTGCCGCGGGCACGGTGGAGGCGATCGGAGGCACCGAGCAGGTTCTGCACGTGGTGACCCACTTCGTGGGCGACCACGTACGCCTGGGCGAAGTCTCCACCTGCGCCGAGCTGCTCGCGCAGCGTCTTGTAGAACGAGAGGTCGATGTAGACCTGGTTGTCGGCGGGGCAGTAGAACGGGCCGACCTGGGCGCCGGCGACGCCGCAGGCCGACTGGACACTCCCACGGAAGAGCACGAGCGTCGGCTCCTGGTACTTCTTGCCGAGCTTGCGGAACTCCGCGTTCCAGACGTCCTCCGTGTAGGCCAGGACGGTCTTGATGAAGGCCGCCAGCTCCTGTTCTTCCTGGGTCGGGTTGAACGGCTCGGCCGGTCCCGAGGCGGCCGGCTTCTCCATCTGCGCGCGACCGATGTCACCCAGCAGCTTGCCGAAGTCGCCCTTGATGAACATGCTGGCGATCACGAGGATGAGCGCCAGCCCGCCGATGCCGGCGGCCTTGCGGGCCGGGCCCTTGGCACGGCGGTCCTCGACGTTGTCGCTCTGGCGACGACCCTTCCAACGCATGGCATCACCTCCTTGGGGGAGCGCAATCCTACCCGAGGCGCGCCCGGTTGAGTGTGTAGGCGCGCTTGAACGGCGGGTACACGGCGCCCGCAACGCGCCCGAACCAACGCACCAGGCGCGGCAGGCGCTGTGGGTAGCGCCGCAGGAGGTCGTGGAAGCGCTGCGTCTCCTCGAGTTGGATGCGCGGATCCCAGGCTTCGAGGTCGGCCAGGTCGTCCAGGCCCCAGGTGAAGCTCGCCTCGAAGTGCCGCATGGCGTCGTGGTGGCGCTGGTGACGGACGACCAGCGGTGACATCGCGTCGAAGAGCAGGGTGCTGCCCGGGAAGCGGTCGGCGAGGCGCACGAGCAGCGTGCGGACCTCGTCGGCCTGCAGGTAGGGGAGCATGCCCTCCGTGACGAACAGGATGGGCCCTGCAGCGGCGGCCTCGGCCACGGCGTCCATCCAGCCCTCGTCCAGGACGGAGCCGGCGAGCATCGTGCGGCGGCCCGTATCGCGGAAGAAGCGCCGGCGGAGGTCGATCACGGCGGGCAGGTCCATGTCGATCCAGCGCGTGCGGCCGTCGTCGGCGCGTTCGAAGCGACCGTCGAGCCCGCAGCCCAGGTCGACGACGGTGCAGCCCGGATGCAGCGCGAGGTGCGCGCACAGCCAGCTGTCCATGAGTCGCCCGCGTACGCAGCAGCCGAGCTGGCTCGCCTGGGCGGAGGCGAGCGGCCCGAAGTCGTAGTCGAGGCGTGCGCGGATCCCGCCCGCACGCGGATCGCGCAGGACGGCATCGCTGCGCGTGGCTTCCTCGGCCCGTGCCCAGAGCGGGACGAGCAGGGTCTCCTCGACCGGTGCGAGATCGACGGTGATCTTCATGGTGCGTCCCTCCCGCGGTGGGAGGTCAGTCGCCCTTCTTGCGGACGAGGGTGACGAGGAACGCCGCGTCGGCGTCGCTGTAGTTGCCGGGGCCGGCCTGCTTGGAGCCGTCGTAGAACGCGAGTTCCCCGGCCTGCACTTCCGCGGCACCTTCCCCCGGCGTGACGCGTACGCCGCCCTGCAGGCAGTAGACGATCGCTTCGCGTCGGCGGTGCGTGAAGGGGGAGAGCGCCTGCCCGGGCCGCAAGCACACGAGCGTCACCGTGCTGCGGTCGGTCTCGAGCAGCTTCTTGGTGACCGGGCCCTCGTCGCGGAACTCGATGAAGGAGGCGGCGGACTTCGGCAGATCCATGGCGATCTCCTGGCGGGCGTGAGGCGAGTACGGGCGGACGAGGGCGTGGAGAACCGGAGCGGACTAGAGGGTAACGACCAGCGCGACCAGGCCGATCGCCACCGCCACCATGATCAGGACCCAGGTGCCCGAGCCCTTGCCCGAGGCGTCCGTTGTACCGGAGGCCGCCGTGCCCGCACCCGCCGAGCGCGAGCCTGTCTCGCCCTGAACCGCGTTGCGGGAGTCACGAACCGCGTTGCGGGAGTCACGAACCGCGCTGCGGGCGCTGCTGGCGGGGATCGGGGGCGGCGTCGTCGCGGCGGCCGGCTGCGGGGCCCGCCCGGCGCCGACGGTCACCAACACCGGCTCGTCGGCCCCCCGGTTCGAGGTGTCCTCGAGCGGGCTGTCCGAGGTGGCCTCGGGCGTGCGATCCTCCAGGGAGGTGACCCGCCCGGCGAGGTCGGCCAAGCGCTCGTCGGCGGCGTTGCGCAGCGTGCGCACGGCCTCCTCGATGCGTTCGAAGCGTTCCCCGGCCTCGCTCGTGTTGGCCTCGAGGGCGGCGGTGACACGCGACTCGGTCCCGGTCGTGCGCTCCTCGACGGCTTCCAGGCGCTGGCGGGCGTCGCTGAGGGCCGGGAGGTTCTCGGCAAGGGCGGCGCTGAGGTCGGCCACGGACGGCTCGAGGGCCTCGAGTTGCTGGAGCTTGGGCTTGACCTCGCTCTCGACGGCTTCCCAGGTCTTCGAGCCCTCGTCCAGCCGCGTGCGGACGTCGGTGGACATGTCCCGCTGGACGACCTTCAGCCTCTCGAACTCGGCTTGCAGGTCGTCATGGCGCCTTCCCATGCGGAGGAGGACGGCGACCATGAGCCCGACGGCGACAAGGGTGGCAAGCGTGAGGAAGACGGGCAGCATGGGAGCAGGGTACTGCTGCGGGAGGACGGTTGTCCGGGGGGCCCTCCGGCGGTAGGTTCGCGCTCCGTGACCCTGCGACGTCCCGGAGCTGCGACCCTCGCCCTGGCGGCCGTGCTCCTGTTCGTGGGGCTGATGGCAGGCTGCGGCAGCAACCCCTACCCGGGGGAAGACCCGAACACGCTGCACGTGTTCCTCTCCCTCGAGGTCAAGAGCCTCGATCCGGCCCATGCCCAGGACGAGGCCAGCAGCATCTGCATCCTCAACCTGTACGACCAGCTCTACGAGTACGAGTACCTGGAGCGCCCCTTCCGGCTGAAGCCGTGCATCGCCGAGGGGCTCCCCGAGATCTCGGAAGACCGCCTCACGTACACGATCCGCGTGAAGAAGGGCATCCGCTTCGTGGATGACCCGTGCTGGCAGGGCAAGCCTCCGCGCGAGGTGAACGCGCACGACTTCGTCTTCGCCCTCAAGCGCCTCATGGACGTGCGCACGAAGAGCACCGGCACGTGGATCTTCGATGGCAAGGTCGAGGGCCTGGACGCGTTCCGCACGGCCTCGGGCGATGTCCTGCCCAAGAACCCGAAACGCGATGCGTACACGACGGCGGAGGGCTACCCCGAGGTAGAGGGCCTCAAGGCGCTCGACGACCACACCATCCAGATCAAGCTGACGGAGCCGTATCCGCAGTTCATCTGGACGCTTGCCATGGGGTACACCTCCCTGTACCCGCGCGAGGCGATCGCGTACTACGGCAAGCAGTTCATCAACAAGGCCGTCGGCACGGGGGCCTACAGGCTCGAGAGCGCCAACCTGTCGAAGAAGCTCGTGCTCGTGAAGAACCCGGACTTCCGGGAGGAGCGCTACCCCGACGCACGCCGGGACACCGAGGCGTTCCGCAAGAAGGCCGAGGCCGAGAAGAAGGCCAACCGCCTGGAGGACGTGG
>JARGNS010000044.1:2919-13406 GCA_029213105.1 Planctomycetota bacterium | reverse complement strand
CGTGATGAGCGTCGCGAGAGCCTGCTGCTGGTGGATCCGGCGAAGGAGGGCGTCCTGCTCCTGGGCGCCATCCTCGACGCGACCGCGGCGTGGGCCCTCCCCCCCGTCACGCCGCTGCGCTCGCCGATTGCGCGGGAGGCTGCCGAGCCGGCGCCGGGGAGCTGGATCGCCACGGTGCATGCGGCCGGGCGCATGGACGCCGCGACGCCGGCCACGCCCGCCGCCGTGGCCGCGACGCCCGGCGCCAACGCGATCGAGCTCGCCGGTCCCTTGCCCGAGCCGGACCCCCGCGCGGCACGCCAGGGGATCCGGCAACGGCGCTCCACCCGCGTCTTCACGCCCGCGCCTGTCGCCCTCGATGACGTCGGACACATCCTCGCCGCGGCCTACGCCCGCCACGACACGCACGCACGCCTGACCACCGACGTGCTTGCCACCTGGATCGTGTCGGCGGGCGTGCAGGGCCTGCACGACGGCGTCCATCGCTACGACCCGCGAACGCACACGCTCACGGCCACCCGCCACGGCAACCCGCGTGACGCGCTGCATCGCTGCTGCCTGTGGCAGGAACTCGGGCGGGACTGCGCCTTCGCCGTGATCCACACCGTCGACCTGCCCACCGCCGTGGCGGCGTATGGGGAGCGCGTCTACCGCACGGTCCATCTCGACGCGGGTCTGGTCGGACAACTCCTCAACCTGGCGGCCCCGCGCATGGGGCTCGGCGCCAGTGGCATCGGGGGCTTCTTCGACGAGCACCTGCTCGAGCTGCTGGCGTTGCCGCCGCAGCACGCGGTCGTCTACGTCACGACCCTCGGCGTCCCCGCCTCGGCCGTCTCCCCCCGAGCCGGCCTCCCGCCAGGCCGATCTCGAAGCGAGCGGCTACGCGCGCTCGAACGAGCCGGTGGCTTCGTCGAGATGCAGCGGCACCGTGGACGACGAGCCGTGGCGATTGCGCAGCACCTGGGCGCTGAGGGCGCCTTGCGTCTCGGGGCGCTGCTCGGGCGAGGGCGTGATCCAGCCGACGCGATCGACCCGGCCCGTGCTTCCGAGCTCGTCGAGCTCGGGATGTTCCAGCCCCCCGCCGGCCGTGTCGGCCGCGCGCACGGCGCACACCACCGCCACATGCAGGTGGTCGGCCATGGACGAAAGCTCGCGCAGGGCATCGCCCATCGGCTCGTCGGCGCCCCGCACGACCGCCTGCAGGTAGTCGACGGCCAGGATCTCGGCGCGGAACGGCATGCGGACCAGGCGGTCGCTCAGCGAGCGGGCGCTGAAGCCTCGCGCGGGGAGGATGTCGAAGGGCAGCGCGGCGAGACGGTCGCGCGCGGCGTGCACACGGGCAAGGGTCTCGACGTCGAGCGTGCAGCTCGCGGGCTCACCGCCGGGATCGGGCAGGGCCGCCACATCGACGCCCGCGGTGCGGGCGAGCAGGCGCAGGGCCAGCCGCTCGGGCGCCAGCTCGTACGTGGCGTACACGACGCGCCGGCCGCGCGCGGCCGCACTCTGCAGCAAGCACCGCAGGAAGGCCGTCTTGCCGGCGCCGGACGGGCCACCCCAGACGTGCATGTGGCCTGCGGGCAGGTCGCCCCCCAGGTCGTGCACGAGGCTCGCATCCTCGCCGCAGCACGACGCGAGGTCGGCCCGGAGCTGATCGGAGCGGGCTGCGGCGGGCACAGGCGGCGCGGCAGCATCCTCCACGATCTCGGGGAGCGGGATGGAAGTGAGAAGGTCCGCGAGGTGGAGCATCGCTGCGCATCGTCGCAATCGGGGGGGACACCCTTCTCGCGCCGCCGCGTCACGCTGCCTGCGAGGCCTCCGCGACCGCCGCCGCAGGGAGGCGGAGCTCGAAGCACGCCCCACGTCCGCGCGTGGCGGCGCAGGTCAGTTCTCCCCCCGAGGCGCACGCGATCTCGCGCGCGACGTAGAGGCCGAGCCCCGTGCCCTGGCCGGGCCCCTTGGTGGTGTAGAAGGGATCGAACATGCGCTCGCGCACCTCGGCGGTGACGCCCGGGCCATCATCGCGCACCTCGAGAAGCAGCCCATGCTCGCCCTCGTCGTAGGCATGCACGCGGACCGTGCCGCCACCCGAGGCAAGCAGCGCATCGCGCGCGTTGCCGACGAGGATCGCCGCGGCGTGCACGAGCCGTGCGGGATCGCCGCGTACGCAGCGAGTGGTCTCGACCTTGGTCACGAGGCGTACGTCGCCGTCGAAGCCGCTGTCGAACAGACGTGCAAGCCCCCCCACCAGCTCCGATGCGGGCACCAGGGCCTGCTGGGCGCTGCCGCCACGGCCGAGGCGACCGAGGGCCGAGACGATCTGCCCGAGACGGCCGGTCTCATGGCGCAGGTCGGCGAAGACCGCGTCGAGTTCCTCGCGCGTCGACGAGCCCGCGCTGGGGCCTTCGGCGAGCAGCGCGCTTCCGTCGCGCGTGCACTCCTCGAGTGCGGCAATGGGGCGCCGCAGCTCGTGCGCGATCCCCGCGCACAGCACTTCGAGGGTGCGCAGGCGCTCCTCGGCCTGGTGACCATCGCGCGCCATGCGCAGACGCGCGGTACTGCGACGCAGCGCGTCCGACATCGTTCCGGCGAAGCGACGCTCGCGGGCACGCACCCGCGCGTCGGACGCAACATGCCCCATGAACGTGGCGATCACGAAGAAGAAGAAGGCAGGACCGAGCAGGGAGAACTCGAGCAGCTCGGCGGGCGGTCGCCCCCAGCCCATCACCATGGCGTAGAACGCCGTACCGATCACGCCGTTCCAGAGCGGACGCCCCACGCCCGCGAGCAGGGCCGCGAGCAGCACGACGAGGAAGTAGCTCATGACGAGCGGCTGCACATCCTGGCCGCGCATGACGATCAGCGCGCTGACGACGGCTGCATCGAACAGGAAGATGACGGCCCGCACGCGCCGCACGCGGAAGTCGCTGTTGTGGGCCACGAGGTACCCGGCCACGGTGAGGCCGTAGACGACGGTCACGGACCAGTAGAGCCAGGGCGCGACCGGCGGGCGGCTCCAGCCGAGGACCGCCAGGGCCGCGAAGATCAGCAGGCGCAGCGCCGCGACGACGTGGCGAGGCTCACGCAGGAGGCGACGGGGGAGGGCAGGCAGGCGCGGCACGGTCCGCTCCCCTTTCGACCACCCGAGGCCGCAGCCTTACTTCTTCGCGTCCTCGGCCTTCTTCTCGGGCGGGGCGGCGGCCTCCTCGGCCGCGTCCCAGGCCAGGGCCGGCACGGCGAAGGTGGGCGCGAGGACCGTCTCGAGCTGGGTCAGCACCTCGGCGTTGCCCCCCGAGATGGAGAGCTGGATCACGCGCCGACGGCTGAACAGCAGGATCATGCGGGCGCTGCCCGTCTTGCGGATGATCGCCGGGGCTCCCGCCCAGGTGGTCACCTTGCCGGGGAAGTAGCGCCGAACGCCCTCGCGATCGCTGCCCTGGTCGGCCGAGGCCTTGAGCTGCGCACTGAAGTCGGGCCCCCGGATGCGCATCTCGCGATCGTCGCTGAGCGTGACGCGCCAGTCGGCGGGCACCTCGCGCGCCTCCAGGCCGGCGAGCACGTGGAGGTAGCGGCGCCCCTCGCGGTCGTAGATGCGATGCCCGGAGGGATCGGCCAGGTCGAAGGCCGCCTTGCCCTCTTCGATGCGCCTCGTGAGGATCCGGATGCGGCCACGCGCGCGACTGGAGACGACGCCCGGATAGCTCTCCGGCTCATCGGGATAGCCGTAGAAGAGGTAGCGTGCGCCCGTGCCGATCTCGCCGGTCGTCGGATCGGCGCCGATCCAGGCGCCCGTCCAGATCTCGGCCCACGCGTGCGCGCCCCACATGCCGCCAATGCAGACGAAGCCGCTGCAGCGGCGCGCGGGGATGCCTGCGGCGCGGCAGAGCGTGACGAAGAGCAAGCCATGCTCGCTGCAGTCGCCGCGGCACGCCTTGAGGATCTGCACCGCGTCGCCCTGCGCCACGGGCAGGCTCTGCTTCTCGAGCTTCGTGAAGACGAAGCGCGCGAGCTTGTAGGCTGCGGCGCGTGCATCGGTTTCCTCGCCGATGACGTCGCGCACCGTCTTCACCACGAGCGGGTCGGCGACCTGCATCTGCGCCGTCGGCTCGAGCCAGCGGGCGAAGCGCTCGGCAACCAAGGGGATGGTCGCCTTGACGTCCGTGTTGTCGTAGCGCGTCAGCTCCGCGCGGATGATCGAACCATCCTCGCCCCGGTCGATCACCTCGAGCGTGCGACTCCACGGACTCGTGGGGAACTCGGGGAGCTTGCGATGCTCATCGGGACGCACATGGACGTCGATGACCGTCCGGTCCGCACTGAAGATGCGCTCGAGTCGCGGCGAGGCCGGCACCGTGATCGCATACTCCGCCGGACGCGTCGGCATCTGCTCGGCCTTCGCCTGGGTCGTGCGGCCGATGAGGACCGTGCCGATGCGCAGCTGCACGAGCACGCCCTGGTCGTCCATCCACATCAGCGTCTCGGAGCCCGCCGCGGGGTCGCGATCGACGACCTTCCAGGTCTCGAGCTTGGCCCCCTTCTCGTCCTCGATCGTGACCCGCCCCTGCACCGTGAGCTTGCTGACGCGCGCCGCGCGGCTGCGCAGGTCCAGGCCGCGCAGGTCGTAGGTGGACCCGGCCTTCAGGGTGCCGGCGCGGATGTGCGTCCCGAGGAACGACTCGGCGTCGGTCATGACCGGCTTCTCAAGGGGAACCTCGATGACCTGTCGATTGGCCTCTTGCCCGATGATGTGGGAACTGAAGCGGTAGCCCTTGCCCGTCCACATGATCTCGGAGAGCGTCACCCGCTCGGGCTCCTCGACCCGGGTGCGCGTCCACCACATGGTGCCGTCGAGGGCGCGCTCGAGGTCCGTCGTCGTGGTCACCGAGAAGGTGTCGCGCATGCCGCCCATGTTGCGCGTCGAGCTGTTCACGAACGTCGTGGTGTCGTGGACGGTGGCCTGCCCCTTCCAGGTCGAGGGCGACCAGACGACGCGGATGTAGCCCGTCTTGTTGCCGTCCTGGCTCTGCTCGTACCATTTCTCGCTGCGCGGGATGGCGTCGGGCGCCTCCTCGTCGGCGGCGAACGCCCGGGCCCCGCCCAGCAGCGCCAGCGCCGCCACGAGGGCCGCCACGAGGGCCGTCGCGAGAGCCCGCGGTCGGTGCCGAGAGCGCGAACGCGGGCTTGCATTGGGCATGAAGGCATGGGACATGCGTTGTCCTCCGTGGAACGGATCCTACCCCCGCCGTGAGCCGCGACGGGGGGCCGTCTGCCAACCGGGAGTCTTCTGCATGCCTGCTGTGCTTCTTCGCCTGCCGCTCGTGATCGTGCTCGCCCTCGCCTCGGCGGCGTGCGGAGCCCGCGATGACGAAGGCGGGGCCGACGTCCTCCGGGAACTGACGGGGCCGCCGCAGTGGCGGCTCGTGCGCGAGGCCCTGCCCGACGACGGCATGGGCATGACGCTCCGGGTGCGCTCGCCCGTGCGGGTCCGGCTCCGCCACCGGGGCAGCCAACAGCTCGAACAGGACACGGGCTGGCGCGAGCTTGCGGCCGGCCAGACGCTGCAAGTGCAATGGGGCCAGCGCGCGCCCGGCGAGGGCGAAGCCAAGGACCGCCCCGGCCGCGAGGACGAGGCCGCCGGACGCTCCGACCGGCACGTGCGCCGCATGCACCTGCACTTCTCCGACCGGTCGGTGACCTACCTGCGCTTCACGAACTGGTCGCGCCCCGGCAAGGGCACCGTGCAGGCCGTAGCCGCCCTGCCCCCCGGGCGCTACGAGGACCTCCCCATGCCGGGCACGATCGAGCTGCTCACCCTGGCCTTCAGCGATCTGGCCGAGGGCGCCGTCACCCTGCGCCGGCGCGAGCAGGGCAGCGTGCTGCATCCCCCCGCGTCCATGGGGCCCGAGGACCGGATCCTCACCTGGAGCCTCTTCCTGGACATCGAGCCCCTCGCGGACTGATCCCAGGACGGCAGCGCCCCGCTCACGACGTTCTCAAGCACAATGGCTCCCGTGGACACACCCCGCCACCTTCGACTGCCGGCCCTCGCGCTGCTCGTGGTGGCGGCCTGCGGCGTCCTGGGCGCGCCCCCGGCGCGGGCCGCCGACCCCCAGGCGGCGGCGCCGGTCGTGCCGGTCGATGGGGCCCTCGGCCCGCTGAAGCCCTGGCTCGCCCACGACGACTGGACCGTCCGCTCGATCGCGGCATTCGATCTGCGCAAGCGCAGCGAGGACGGCGTGATCCACCTGGCCGCCCGCATGCTCGCCAAGGAGAGCCATCCGTACGCCGCTGCCGGAGCGCTCGGGGCCCTCCGCGGCCGCCCGCGCCGGGAGTTGGTCATGGAGGGCGGCCCCCTGCTCGCGGACGCCGTCCTGCGCTGGGCACGCTGCACCCACCCGACGGTGGCCGACTACGCGCAGGAGGTGCTGCGCACACTCCCCCCCGTGAAGCTCGGCGACGACCTCGAACGCTATGCGGGCTGGTGGAAGCGCGGGCGCGAGGCCCTCGGCCGGGAGCAGCGGGCGCTGCTCGCCGAGGCGGCCAAGCAGAAGGCCGGGGCGCCGAAGACCAAGGCGAAGAAGAGCACGTCGGTGGAGACGGGCCGGTCTGACGACCGCTTCTACGGCCGCCTCGAGCTCATGCGCAAGCACGGGCTCGAGCTATGCATCGTGATGGACCACACCGGCTCCATGGGGCGGGTGATCGGCGCGGCGAAGGTCGGGGCCCGACGGCTGATCGAGAGGCTGCGCGCCTACGTGCCGCGCTTCCGCGCCGGCCTGGTGACCTACGACGACGGCGCACGCCTGCGCGCGACGCTGACCAGCGATCCGGCCATCCTCCGCAAGGCGTTCGACAAGGTCGGAGCCGGCGGCGGCGCCGACCTCGAGGAGGGCGTGGACAAGGGCGTCCGGCTCGCCCTGGCGCAGGGCCGGCTGGGGTGGTCGCAGCGGGCATACCGCGTGATCGTGGTCGTCGGCGACGCGCCCCCCCACGAGGGCGACGTCCGCGGCCTGTTCCGACTCCTGGCGAAGGCTCGCGACGACGTCCTCTACGACAAGCCCGTGGTCGTCCACACGGTCTCCACGGACGACCTGCCGGTCCTGCACTTCCCCCAGATCGCTGCCGCAGGCGGGGGCCAGCATGTGACCCTGAGGCAGACAGGCCGCCTGGTCGAGGAGCTCGTCATGCTCACGTTCGGCGGTGCGGACCGGGGCCGCATCCGCGGCTGGATGGCCGAGATCGGGCAGTTGCGGGCCGACGATCCGGAGCGCGCACGGCGATAGCCGCCCCACGGCGCGGTGGTGGTATCGTCACGCGCGATGAACCTCCTCCAGCAGCTCCACGACCTGCAGGCCGAGCACGGCTGGCTCTCCGATGACGTGCTGCGCACGTTCTCCCACGAGACGTCGATCCCGCTCTTCCGCCTGCAGGAGGTCGCCAGCTTCTACCCTCACTTCCGCCGGGATCCGCCGCCGCGGGCCACGGCCCATGTGTGCCGCGATGCGGCCTGCCGGCTTGCCGGCGGGGCCGCCTACAGCGAGGCCATCCGGGCCGGCCTGGCCGGCGAGACGGACGTCGAGTTCACGGAGGTCTCCTGCCTCGGGCGCTGCGAGCACGCGCCGGCAGCCTGCGTGGACGACGTGCCCCTCCCCCTGTGGAGCGCCGACGAGGTGGTGGCCGCCGCCCAGGGCTCCAAGCCCCTCCCCGCCGACGAGCCGACCGACACGCCGCGCGCCTGGCCCACCGACCCGTACGCGTCGCGGGAGGCGCACTACGGCGTGCTGCAGCAGTACCTCGCCGACCGCGAAGCAGCCCGCACCCTGCCGGAGCGCATCGAGGCCGGTGCCCTGCGCGGCATGGGTGGCGCCGGCTTCCCGACGGGCATGAAGTGGCGCTTCGTGCGCGACGTCGAGAGCGACGAGAAGTACGTCGTCTGCAACGCGGACGAGAGCGAGCCGTTCGCCTTCAAGGACCGCGTCATCCTCGAGGAGCTTCCGCACCTCGTGATCGAGGGCATGCTGCTCGCCGCGCTCGTCATCGGCGGCACCGAGGCCATCGTCTACATCCGCCACGAGTACACCCGCGAGGGCAAGGCCATCGCACGCGAGATCGAACGCGTGCAGGCCCTGGGCCTCACGACGGCCATCGGCGTGAACCTGTCGATGTTCGTCTCGCCCGGCGGCTACATCCTCGGCGAGGAGACGGCCCTCATCGAGGCGCTCGAGGGCAAGCGCGGCGAGCCGCGCAACAAGCCCCCCTACCCCACGACCCATGGCGTCCATGGCAAGCCCACGTTGATGAACAACGTGGAGAGCTTCTCCCACGTCCCGTTGCTCGTGCGCGAGGGCCCGGAAGCATGGCGCGCGCACGGCACGAACGGCGGCGACGGCTGGAAGTTCGTGTCCATCTGCGGCCACGTCGAGAAGCCTGGCGTCTACTGCATCCCGATGGGCACGACGGTGCGCTCCCTCGTGGACGACCACGCCGGCGGCATGCAGGGCGGCCAGACGATGAAGGCCTTCTGCCCGGGCGGCGCCAGCGCGCCCTTCCTGCCCGGGGCCAAGGCCGACACGCCGCTCGAGTGGTCGGCCATGGAGAAGGCCGGCAGCATGCTCGGCTCCGGCTCCGTGTTCGTCGTCGCCGACGGCACCGACATGCTCGACCTCGCCGCCAACCTCGTACGGTTCTTCCGCAACGAGTCCTGCGGCAAGTGCGTGCCCTGCCGTGTCGGCAGCGAGAAGGCCGTCACGCTGCTCGACCGCGTCCTGGCCGGCCAAGGCGAAGGCGGGGAGTTCGACCTCTTCCCGGAACTCGACGAGGCGCTACGGCTCACGTCGATCTGCGGTCTCGGCCAGGTCGTCCTGAACCCGGCGACGAGCGTCATCGAGCACTTCCCCGAGGACGTCGCGAAGCACACCGGGGCATGAGCCCCGGCCCGAGGGGCCGCTGATGTTCCACGATGTGCGCATGCGCGGCTTCAAGCGGCGCGCCGACGTCGACGAGGTGGTCGCCTGGGTCGATGCCCTGCCCGTCGTGGAGGCCACGGCCTCCGTCCCCCTGGCCGACGCGCGTGGGCGCGTGCTGGCCACGGCCCTGGTGAGCGGCGTGGATGTACCCGCCTTCGCACGCGCCGCCATGGACGGTTGGGCGCTGCAGGGCGAGGACACGTTCGGCGCCGGCGAGACGGATCCGCTCACCCTGACCGTGGTCGGGACGTCGCTGCCGGGAGCACCCCACGACGGCGTCGTGGGGCGCGGGCAGGCCATCCGCATCATGACCGGCGCCCCCGTGCCGGCCGGGGCCGACACCGTGCTGCGTGCGGAGGACGGCCGCCAGGAGGGTGACCAGCTCTCCGTGCGTGCGCCCTCGGCCATCGGACGCCACGTCGGCCAGCCCGGCGAGGACATCCACGCCGGAACCACCGTGCTCCCCGCCGGGCGCGTCCTGCGCCCCCAGGATCTCGGCGTCGCCAGCTCGATCGGCCAGGGCGCCCTGGTCGTGCACGAGCGGCCGCGGGTGCTCGTGCTCGTCACGGGTGACGAGCTGGTGCCGCCCGGCACGATGCCCGACGCGAGCTGCATCGCGGACGCGAACGGGCCGACCCTGCGCGCCTTGATCGAGCGCGACGGGGGCCGGGCCGAGATCCGCTACGTGCCCGACGAGGCCGACGCACTCCGGGCGGCGCTCGAGGGCGCCGAGGCCGACACCGTCTTCGTCACCGGGGGCTCGAGCGTGGGCGAGGAGGATCACGCCCCGCGGCTCCTGCACGAGCTCGGCACGCTGGCCTTCCACGGCGTGGGCCTGCGCCCCGCGGCCCCCGCCGGCATGGGCCTGCTCGGGACGCGCGCGGCCTTCCTGCTGCCGGGCAATCCGGTCTCGTGCCTGTGCGCCTACGACCTCTTCGCCGGCCGTCACGTACGTCGCCTGGGCGGGCGAGTGGCCGCCTCGCCCTACGTGCGCGCCCACGGCACGCTCACGCGCAAGATCGCGAGCGTGCTCGGCCGCGTGGACTACGTGCGTGTACGCCTGACAGCAGGCCGCGTGGACCCGGTCATGACGAGCGGGGCGTCGATCCTGTCATCCACGACGGAGGCCGACGGCTACGTGCTCGTACCGCGCGACCACGAGGGGTGGCGCGAAGGCTCGGAGGTCGAGGTCTTCCTCTACGACGCGTTGCGGTCGTAGGACGCGGTCACGATCGTCGACATGCCGCCGCGGACGCTGAACTCCCCGACGATCTCCATGAACCGCGGCTGCAGCACCGCCACGAGATCGTCGAGCAGCTTGTTGGTCACGGCCTCGTAGAAGATGCCCTCGTTGCGGAAGGACTGCAGCCAGAGCTTCATGCTCTTGAGCTCGACGCAGATCGCGTCGGGCACGTACCGGAAGGTCAGCGTGGCGAAGTCCGGGTGCCCGGTCACCGGACACAGCGAGGTGAACTCGTGAGCCGTATGACGGATTTCGTAGTCCCGCTCGGGCGCGGGATTCTC
>JARGNS010000044.1:0-2906 GCA_029213105.1 Planctomycetota bacterium | reverse complement strand
ATCGGGCTACTCCGCTTCCCTGGTCTCGACGAGGTGCTCCTCGAAGACAGCCGGGCCCTCGAGGATGCGGTGCACGGGGCACTTGCCCGCGATGAGCAGGAGTCGCTCGCGCTGGGCCTCATCGAGGTCGCCGATCAACTCGACGGTCTGCACGAAGCGATGCGGCGCGTCCTTCTCGGTGCGCGGCGCCTCCTCGAAGTCGACAGAGATCTTCACGTCCTCCAGCGGCCATTCCTTGCGGGCGCTGTAGAGCTTCAGGGTCAGCGCGGTGCAGGCGCCCAGGCTGGCCACGAGCATCTGCTTGGGCGTCAAGCCGTCGCCGTTGCCGCCCAGTTCGACCGGCTCGTCCATCACGCCCGTGGCGACACCGTCGGTGACGTCCACGCGCAGGCTTCCACTGGTGGTGGCATCGATCTTCATGGGAACGGACTCCTCGGGGGGTGCGAACCGCAGGGTACGGCCGCGCTATTTGAAGATCGACGGATGTCGGCGGGGCCCGGTTTCAGCGTCGAACACCAGGGGCACTTCGAGGCGCACCTGGGCCGGGGCCCGGCAGGTCTTGTCGTCGCAGGCGATGAACCAGAGGCTGAGGGCGACCTGGCGCGCTCCAGCCTGGGCCTCGCCGGGAATCACGAGCTCGGCGCGGATCTCGACGTCGCCCTCGTGGACGGCCAGCGGCTCGCCGCCCAGGGTGCGCTCGACGGGCGCGGGCCACAGGACCTCCACCAGGTCCGCCGCCGCGCCGGGCGCCGCCTCGAGGCGCGTGCCCTGCGGCTCGTCGCCGGCGCCCTCCGCGGCCGCCACGTGGAAGCCGTCGTCGAGCCGCAACCGGACGAGGATCTTCACCCGCGTGCCGGGCGCGACCTGCGCCCGCTCCGTGAACACGTCGACCGTCGCCACGCCCTGGCGCACATGCACATCACCCGGCCCGGACGCCTCGGCGGCCGGCGCGCTGGACTCCATGCGGTCGGTCAGGGCCCGGATGAGGGCCATGACGCCACTCGAGAAGCGCGGGTCCGCCATCGACGAGCGGTAGAGCGCGAGGGTGCTGTCCGCCGCCGCCTGGAACGCCGGTTCTCCGGTCCGCGCGAACAGCCGTAGGTTCGCGCGCGCACCGGCGCCGTTGTCCGAGGGGATCGGGCTGTCCCACATCTCCTTCGCACGGGCGATGAGGACCTCGTGGTGCGTCGTGGAGGTGGCGAAGAAGCCCCCGTCCTGCGGATCGAGGAACAGGGCGTTCATGCGTGTGCCGAGGTCGCGCGCCGCGTCGGCCCAGCGTGCCTCCCCCGTGGCGTCGGCCAGGTCGAGCAACCCCTCGACGACATGGACGT
This sequence comes from Planctomycetota bacterium, assembly GCA_029213105.1. Lineage (GTDB taxonomy): Bacteria > Planctomycetota > PLA2 > PLA2 > JAEUHO01 > JAHEIK01. Next base: position 1,575 of record JARGNS010000044.1, on the reverse strand, counting down.
GGTCTTCGCAGAATCCGGGGATCTCGGGACCGGAGCCGCGCGGGAAGCGCAGCAAGGTGCCGTCCTCGCGGCGGCAGTGCTCGAGCAGGAAGGCCGCCAACTCACGAGCGCGCGCGTGGTACGCCGGTGCAGCCAGTTCGGTGCCGGCGCGCGCGAACGCAGAGAGCAGCAGCCCGTTCCAGCCCACGATGACCTTGTCATCGAGGCCCGGCTGCGCGCGCTTCAGCCGCACGGTGTGCAGCTTCTCGAACAGCGCGTCGACACGCGCCTCGGTGGCCGCGTCCCGCTCCGCCGTCCAGTGCGGGATGTTGCGCCCCGTGGGCTTGCCCGTGGCTTCGTCGCGGAAGTTGCCATCGGAGCGCAGGCCCAGGTGGGCGGCAAGGAAGGTCAGATCCTCCTTGCCGAGCACGTTGTGCAGCTCGCGCCAGGTCCAGGTGTAGGTCAGCCCCTCCTCGCCCTCGGTGTCGGCGTCGAGACTGGAGGCGTAGCCGCCTCCGGCTTGCTTCATCTCGCGCTCGAGCCACGCGAAGAGGCGCTCGACGACGCGACGGTAGCGCGGTGCCTTGGTCTGCGCGTAGGCCGCTGCATACGCCTGCGCGAGCAGGGCGTTGTCGTAGAGCATCTTCTCGAAGTGCGGGACCAACCACTCGCGATCGGTGCTGTAGCGGTGGAAGCCGCCGCCGACCTGGTCGTGGATGCCGCCGCGCTCCATGGCATCGAGCGTGAAGAACATCTGCAGGCGCTCGTGCTCGCCCATGCGGGCGCCGTCCTTGTCGAGGAAGTACAGCAGGTCGGAGTGCGGGGGGAACTTCGGCTGGAACACCTCACCGCGGCCGTAGCCGCCGTGGATGCGATCGAAGCCCGCACCGAGGGCGTCCCGCATGGTCTTGAGGATCTCGACGTCGCTGTCGTCCGTCTCCGGGTGATCGAGGCCATCGGCCGCGTCCCGCACCATCTCGGCGTAGGTCTCCGCGGTCTGGAGGAGGTCCTTGCGGCGGTCGCGCCAGAGCGTCTTCGTGTTGGCGACCAGCTGCTGCAGGTCGTCCTTGCGGAAGTACGTCCCCCCGAAGAAGGGCTTGCCCTCGTGGGTCATGAAGACGGTCATGGGCCAGCCGCCGCGGCCGGTGCGGCGCTGCACGAAGGTCATGTAGACACGGTCGACGTCCGGGCGCTCCTCGCGGTCGACCTTCACGCACACGAAGGCGTCGTTGAGGATCTTCGCCGTGGCCGCGTCCTCGAAGGACTCGTGCTCCATCACGTGGCACCAGTGGCAGGCCGCGTAGCCCACGGAGAGGAAGATCGGCTTGTCCTCCGCCTTGGCCTACGCGAAGGCCTCGGGCCCCCAGGGATACCAGTCCACGGGGTTGTACTGATGCTGGCGCAGGTACGGACTGCGCTCCTCGGCAAGACGGTTGGGCTTCACGGCGGAGGGCTTCCCGTGCGGGGGGTGCTGGGGCTGCTTGGCGCCGTCGTCCTCCTCGCAGGCCGGCAGACAGGCCAGGAGCAGCAGCACGAGGAGGGCGGAGCGCACGGCGCCAAGGGTACCCGTGGCCCAGCAGCCCCACGCGACGGCCG
>JARGNS010000043.1:5054-13451 GCA_029213105.1 Planctomycetota bacterium | reverse complement strand
CCCCGCGAGCCCGGCACCCGTCGTGCGCGTGCCGGCCACGGCGGGACGTGTCCCGCCCCCGCCCCCGCCCCCCGCCTGGACGGGCCGGTGAGCCGCGGCCGCCTCGCCCTGCTGGGCTGCCTGCTCCTGACCCTGCCGGTCAGCCTGCTGGCGTCGGCCTGCAGCGGCTACAGCACGAAGCGCCTGACGGACTTCCCGAACGCACGCACGATCGCGGTCGTGCCGTTCACGAACACGGGCTTCCGGCGCGACCTGGAGCTGCAACTCAGCCAGCAGGTCGCCCAGGAGATCCGGGCCCGCACCAACCTCGGCTTCGGCGGCGTGCATGACGCCGACCTCATCCTCACGGGCCACATGCGGGCCGACGAGGTCCCGACGGTCCTCGACCGCGAGGACGGCAGCGTCATCCAGAAGCGCCTCGCCGGCTGGCTCGAGGTCGTGGTCACGGAACGGGCCACGGGCCGGGTCGTGCGCCGCTCGCGCGTGGCCACCACGGCCTCGCGGAGCAGGTCGCCCAGGTCCTCGAGCGCCCCTTCTAGTAGCCCCCCCTCCTCCGGGCCCCGGCCCCGATCCCCCCACGCGGGCGCGAAACCACCCAGGCCGCCCCGCCATCGCATAGACTCCGGACGTGCCCATGGAAGATCCCGAACGTCAGCCCGACCCCTCCCAGCGATCCGCGCGTCCGCGCCGGAACGCCCCGGTGCTGCTCCTCATCCTCGGTCTCGTGGCGATCGTCGCCCTGGTACTCGGAAGCAACAGCGCCAACACGCTGAAGGTGGACGTGAGCCAGGCGAACGAGTTCGTCATGGAAGGCAAGGTCGCGAACATCACGATCTACGACGGCAAGCGCCTCGTAGGCGAGTTCCGCGACTCGGCCGAGGAGGCGAAGGAACACAAGAAGTTCGAGGTCGACTACGCCGGCCCCGCCGAGAACAGCGAGTACACGCCGGAGCTGCTCAAGTCCTGGCGTTCGAAGCTGGGTGCCGACGGCAAGGTCGAGCAGAAGGAGACCAGCGGCTTCGTCACGGCGCTGCCCCAGATCCTCCTCTGGGTCGGCATCCTCGTGCTCTTCTGGTTCCTCATCCTGCGCCAGATGGGTCGCGTCGGCGGTCAGAACGTCTCGCAGTTCGGTCGCTCGCGCGCGCGCCTCGCCACCAAGGAGCGCAGCAACGTCACGTTCGACGACGTGGCGGGCATCGAGGAGGCGGAGGAGGAGGTCACGGAGATCGTCGCGTTCCTCAAGTCGCCGCAGAAGTTCAAGAAGATCGGCGCCCGCATTCCCCGCGGCGTGATGCTCGTGGGCCCGCCCGGCTGCGGCAAGACGCTGCTCGCCAAGGCGATCGCCGGTGAGGCTGGCGTGCCGTTCTTCTCGGTCTCCGGCTCGGACTTCGTCGAGATGTTCGTCGGCGTCGGGGCAAGCCGCGTCCGCGACCTCTTCAAGCAGGCGCGCGAGAACTCCCCCTGCATCATCTTCCTCGACGAGATCGACGCCGTCGGTCGTCGCCGCGGGACGGGCCTGGGCGGCGGTCACGACGAGCGCGAGCAGACGCTCAACCAGATCCTCGTCGAGATGGACGGCTTCGATACCGACCAGGGCATCATCCTCCTGGCTGCCACGAACCGCCCCGACGTCCTCGATCCGGCCCTGCTGCGTCCGGGCCGCTTCGATCGCAACCTCGTGATCAACCTGCCCGACATCAAGGGCCGCGAGCAGATCCTGCGCATCCACAGCCGCAAGGTGAAGATGTCGCCGTCGGCCGACCTGTCGAAGGTCGCCCGCGCCACGCCGGGTTTCTCGGGCGCCGACCTGGAAGCCCTGGTCAACGAGGCCGCCCTCATGGCCGTCACGGCCGGCCGCGACCGGGTCACCTTCCACGACATGGAAGAGGCCCGCGACAAGATCCGCTTCGGTCGCTCGCGCAAGAGCATGATCATGAGCGACACGGAGCGCGAGACCACGGCGTACCACGAGGCCGGCCACACGATCGTCAACGTGCTCGAAGAGAAGGCCGATCCGCTTCACAAGGTCACGATCATCCCGCGCGGCATGGCGCTGGGCGTCACGATGATGCTGCCCGCCCAGGACCGCCATGGCATGAGCCGCAAGGAACTGCTCGCCCGCCTGCGCGTCGCCTACGGCGGCCGCGTCGCCGAGGACCTGATCTTCGACGACATCACCAACGGTGCCCAGAACGACATCGAGCAGGCCACGGAGATGGCCCGCCTCATGGTCACGAAGTGGGGCATGAGCGACCTGGTCGGCCCGATCAGCTACGCCGAGGGCGAGGAGCACATGTTCCTCGGCCGCGAGGTGGCGCGCACGGTCAACCACAGCGAAGAGACCGCGCAGTTGATCGACGACGAGGTGAAGCGCCTCCTGGTGGATGCCCACAAGAGTGCCCGCGACACGCTCGAGTCCAACCTCGATGCACTGCACGCCGTGGCCAAGGCGCTCCTGAAGTACGAGACGCTCGACGCCGAGGAAGTGGGCGCCGTGATGCGCGGCGACTCGATCGATGCCCTGCGCGCCGCGCGGGGAGACTCGGCCGCCGCGCCGCCCCCCATGCCGGAGCCGAGCCCGGAGCCGTCGGACGGCGTTCCCGGCGACGGGCGAGGCAACGAGGGCTTCGCCTACTAGGCCCACGGGCCGGGACGGCCAACCGATCATGCAGATCTGGGGCATCGTCAACGTCACGCCCGATAGCTTCAGCGACGGCGGTCGCTTCCTGGAAGCCGCGCGCGCCATCGCGCACGGCGAGGCCCTCGCCGCCGACGGCGCCCACGTTCTCGACATCGGCGGCGAGAGCACCCGCCCCGGCGCGGCCCCCGTTGGCCACGCCGAGGAGATCGACCGGGTCGTGCCCGTCCTCGAAGGGCTCGCCGCCGCCTTGCCCGAGATGATCCTGAGCATCGACACGCGCCACGCCGCCGTGGCCGACGCCGCCCTGGGGGCCGGGGCCACGATCGTCAACGACGTCAGCGGGGCGGCCGACCCGGCCATGCTCGACGTCGTCGCGCGCCACGGCGCTGGCCTGGTCCTCATGCACATGCGTGGCACGCCCGAGACCATGCAGTCCGAGCCGGCCTACGACGACGTCACGGCCGAGGTCGCGGCGTACCTCGAGGCCCGGGCCCACGCGGCCCTCGCGGCGGGTGTGGATGCCGCCCGGGTGTGGATCGACCCGGGCATCGGGTTCGGCAAGACCCTCGACCACAACCTCACCTTGCTACGGGATCTGGAGGCGTTCGTGCGCATGGGTCGCCCCGTGCTGCTGGGCGCGTCCCGCAAGTCGTTCCTCGGCTCCTTGACGGGCCAGACGGAGGCGGCGGACCGGCTGGCGGGCTCCCTGGCCTGTGCGCTCCGGGCGCTCGAGGCGGGCGTCGCCGCGGTGCGCGTCCACGACGTGCGCGAGACCCGCGACATCCTGGCGGTGTTCACGCAGATCCGTTGAGCGTGTCGCCCGATCGACGGGTACGATCGGAACGATGCCCGCGCCCGCGATCCTGAACGACATGATCTTCAAGAACTGGGTCGAGTTGGGCCTCCTGTTCGCGGCGATCTACCTCCTGCTGCGCTTCCTGCGGCGGACGATCGCCGGCGGCATCTTCAAGGGCCCCGCGATGCTCCTCTGGATCGTGATCCTGGGGCTCTTCCTCGTGCTCAAGAGCCTCAAGCTCGACGTCCTGAACGCGATCCTGGCTGCGAGCTTCCCCGTGTTCGTACTGGCCCTGGTGGTCACGTTCCAGATGGAGCTGCGCCACGGTCTGGCGCGCCTCGGCAACGTCGGGTTCCTGCGACGCCTGCTCGGCCCGCGCCGCGCCCGACCGGAGCAGATGAAGCCGGTGGACGAGGTCATCCGCGCCTGCCGCCAGTTCGCCGACCGCAACATCGGCGCCATCTTCGCCTTCGAGCGCAACATCGACCTCACCAGCTACATGGACACGGGCGTGCCCATGGACGCGATCATCCGCGCCGAGACCCTCGACACGATCTTCAGCACGCACACGGTCCTGCACGACGGGGCCCTGATCGTGCGCGGGGAGCGCATCGCGGCGGCCGGCTGCCTCCTGCCGCTGACCGAGCGTCCCCAACTCGCCCGCGACTATGGCACACGCCACCGGGCAGCCATCGGCTTGAGCGAGCAGAGCGACGCCGTCGTCCTCGTCGTCTCGGAAGAGCGCGGCGACGTCCACCTCGTCGAGCGCGGCGAGATGGACACGGTCGAAGACTGGGAGTGGATGCGCGCGTACCTGAGCGTCGTGTTTGCCGAGAAGTCGGGGCTTGCCCCCCAGGAGAAGGAGTGACGTGAAGGCGCCTCCGCCCCAGACCGACCGTCCCGCCCTCGACAGCGATCGCCACCTGACCTGGCATGGGTGGCTGTTCCAGGAGTGGGGTCTGCTGATCCTGGCCGCCGTCATGGCGATCATCATCTGGGAGATCACGAGCTCCCAGGTCATCAGCGAGCTGCAGGTCGAGGACGTGCGCGTCGAGCTCGTGATCGCCGGCCAGGACGCCGAGCGCATCGGCGCGGTGCTCAACCAGCCCGACACCCGCGTCACCCTCGAGATGAACTGCTCGGAGCGCGAGCGCCACGCCATCCACGCCGCGTTGACCAAGGCGGGCGGCGGCATCCCCGTGCTGCGCCTGCAGGTGAACCCGGAGGTCGGCAAGGACGCCAGCCGCGCCATCAGCAGCAGCCGCGATGCCTGGCTCTGGCCGGTCGACAACGCCTCGGACATCGGCCTGCGGGCCAAGATGCCCCCCGGCCGCGTCTACAAGATCGAAGGCGTCCAGCAGGTCAACATCGCCCGTCCGCCGACCATCCCCGACACACAGGCACTCGCCGCGCTCGGCTATGTCCTGCGTGTGCTCGACCCCGACACCTCCGCCGCCGCGGACATCAAGCTCAGCAAGGCCTTCCTGGAGTTCCGCGCCCCGCGCGCGGTGTTCGCCGCGGGTGAACAGACCCTGGCCATGACGCCCGACGCCCTCGATCTGCGGCCCCTGCTCGAAGCCACCCCCCTTCCGCTGGGGAAGCTGCAGACCTTCGAGCTCTCGTTCAACGGCTGGGCTGCGGCCGAGCAGGATCGCACCACGAACGATCCGGCCGAGCAGACCCGCGTCGCGCAGTTCCGCAGCAACCTCCCGCTCGAGCGCGTCACCGCCAAGCTCGTGCTCGAGCGCGTCGAGGCCCGGGCGTTCACGGGGCGCCTGGAGGTGCTGCTGCACCCCGACTTCACCTGGGACTTCGAGGGGCAGGCCCCCGACGAGATCGTGCGCGAGATCGTCCCGCTGACGTTCAAGGGCAAGCTCTCCGGTCCGGCCGACGCGCTGGCCGAGATCGAGAAGGCGCCCGAGCTGTGGGACTGGGCCATCTGGGTGTCCCGTCCGGACAAGGGCTGGCCCAAGGCTTCCACGATGGGTGCGCCGGACGAGCGCACGCGCAAGGGCGTACGCGCCAACATCGTGTGGGTCCCCCTGAACACCGACTGGGTGCGGCGCGGCGTGCGCTTCGTGCCGGACCCCGCCAAGGGCGAGGACCAGTTCTTCCTCAAGCTCGGCCTGCGCAGCAAGGATGGCTAGCAAGAGGGACGGCTAGCGGGCGACGTCGCGTCCCGCCGGTCTACTCCGCCTCGGCCCGCGCCACGGCCGCCAGGGCCTCGACCGCCTCGCGCACGAGGGCCTCGTCATGCCCCTCGGCCATGATCCGCAGCAGGGGCTCCGTACCGCTGTAGCGGATCACGAAGCGGCCCTGCGCCCCGAGGCGCGCCTCCTGGGCGGCGCGTGCGGCCTCGAAGGCGGGCCACGCATCGAGCGCGCGCCGGGTCTGCATCCGGACGTTCACGAGCAGCTGGGGGCGACGCGGGCGCAGGGCACGCAGGACGGAGAGCGGCTGGCCGAGTCGTCGGGCGGCCTGCAGGACACGAACCCCGGCAAAGAGGCCATCCCCGATGAGCACGTGGCGCCCCGGGAGATCGGTGCGCGGCAGCACGACGTGCCCGGCCGGCTCGCCGCCGAGGTGCGCACCGCGTGCACGCATCAAGGCGGCGACGTTGCGGTCCCCCACCGACGCACGCACCAGCTCCACCTCGCGTTCCGCCAGGAACTCCTGCAGTCCCATGTTCGCCATGATGGTGGCCACGACGCAGCCCCCGGGCACGCCGTCGCCGGCGAGCGCGTCGGCCGCGAGGATGGCCAGCAGGTCGTCGCCGTCGAGCAACGCCCCGGTCTCGTCGGCCACCAGGACACGATCGGCATCGCCGTCGAAGGCCAGGCCGCCGTCGAGCCCGCCCGCACGCACGGCGTTCAACCACGCCGCGGGGTTCTCGGTCCCGCAGCCGTCGTTGATGGCCCGGGTGCCCGCCGCATGCAGGTAGGTGGCCTCGACCCCCAGGGCGGCCAGCGCCGTCGGGGCGGTCGCCGTGGCGGCGCCGGCACTCAGGTCGACGGCAAGCCGGACCCCGTCGAGGCGGCCGCCGGCTTCGAGGGCCTTCACCGTGGCCGCCACGTAGCGATGGCCCAGGGCGTCGTTGGTCAGCGCCTCACCGGGTGCGGCCGCCTGCGCCGTGGTCGTGAGCATGGCCTCGACCGCAAGCTCCTCGGCGATCGAGAGCTTGCGCCCGTCGGCGAGGAACGGCTTGATGCCGTTGTAGTCCGCGGGGTTGTGGGACGCGCTGATCGCGCAGCCGAGCGCGAAGTCGCCGTCGGCCGTCAACCAGGCCAGCGCCGGGGACGGCAGGACGCCCCCATCGATGACCTCCGCCCCCTCGGTGGTCATGGCGGTGGCGAGCAGGCCCGACACCTCCGGACCGCTTGGCCGTGGGTCCCGCGCGAGCAGCACCCGGTGGCTGGCGCTGCGGCCCAGGGCGAAGCGCGCGAGGGCGCGGCCGAGGGCCACGACGCGCTCGGCCGCCAGGCGGCCCTGGCCGGCGACGTCCCGCACGCCGTCGGTTCCGAACAGTTGGGGCGTGGCGGGGTCGGGCATCGGGTCTCCGCAGGCGGCGAGCCGTTATACCGCTGGCATTCGGAACCGACATCTAGGATGGACCCATGGCGATTCTTGCCCTCGCGACGAGTGGACCGGCCGGTGCGGTCGGACTGCGCCTGCCGGACGGCGGGCTGCGCGCCCGCGCCCTCGCGGACGGCGCCCGGCGCGGACGGGGGCTCGCCCCCGCCATCCAGGCGCTGCTCGCCGAGGCGGGGCAGACCCTGGAGGATCTGCGGGCCATCGCCGTGGATGTCGGCCCGGGCAGCTTCACCGGCGTGCGTGTGGGCGTGACGACCGCCAAGAGCCTCGCCTTCGCCCTCGGCATCCCCACCCTGCCCGTGGACAGCCTGACGGCCCTCGCGGCCGGCGCGGACCCGGAGGAGAGGGTCCTGGCCCTGCGGGATGCCGGCCGCGGCACCGTCTACCACGCCGTCTTCGGCCCCGGCGCGCCGGGCAGCCGCCACGCGCTGGTGGGCCCGGCACGGGCGCCCGGCGAGACGCTCGCCGCCCTGGCGTCCGACGCGCGCCCCGTCGGCGAGGAGGCCCTGGAGCTGGCGACGCGGTTCGACCTCGGCAGCGAGGCCCGCACGGTCACGGCCGATGTGCACGCCGTCCTCGCCGTGGCCGAAGCGCGCCTGGCCCGGGGCGAGACCTGCGCGCCGCACGACCTCGTCCCCCGCTACCACCAGGCCTCCGCGCCCGAGCGCAAGGCGGCGGGTGAGGTGGACTGAGGTGTTGCACGCCCGGACCTGGGCCGAGATCGACCTCGGCGCGCTCGAACACAACCTCGGCGTGGTCCGCGCTGCCGTCGGCGAGGACGTGGATCTCATGCTCGTCGTCAAGGCGGATGCCTACGGCCACGGCGCGGTCCCCGTCTCGTGGCATCTCCTCGGCGCGGGGGTGGCTGCGCTGGGCGTGGGCGATTCGACCGAGGCGCTCGCGCTGCGCGACGCAGGCATCACGGCTCCGATCATCATCCTGGGCGCCGTCGTCAGCGGCGAGATGGAAGACGTCATCCGCGGCGACATCCACGTAACCGTGCACTCGGGGGATCGCGTGCGCGCCCTGCGCCGACTCGTCGGGGGCCACGGCCGCTCGGTCGGCATCCACCTCAAGGTCGACACCGGCCTGGGCCGACTCGGCTGCCATCCCAACCGCGCACTCGGGATTGCCCGCGAGGTCCGACGCTCCCGCCGCCTGCGGCTGGAGGGTGTCGCCACGCATCTCGCGAGCGTCGACGTCGACGGCGGCAAGCTTGCCGAGCTGCAGCTGCGGCGCTTCCGCAAGGTCCTGCGTGATCTGGACGAAGAGGGCCTGCTTCCGCCCTGGCGTCATGTGCACGCCAGCAACGCCGCACTGAGCAGCCTGCCCAACGCGTTCAACCTCGCCCGTCCGGGCATCGCCGTGT
>JARGNS010000043.1:0-5044 GCA_029213105.1 Planctomycetota bacterium | reverse complement strand
GGCCGAACGAATGAAGATCTGCGGCCGGCCCTGCGTTGGTGTACGCAGATCGTCTTCCTGAAGGACCACCGGCGGGGCAGCCGCATCGGCTACGGCGCCACCTGGCGGGCCGGCCGCAAGACCCGCGTCGCGACCCTGCCCCTCGGCTACAACGACGGGTACCGGTTCGCGTTCGGCAATCGCGCGGAAGTGCTCGTGCGAGGACAACGCTGTCCGGTGATTGGACGCGTGTCGATGGACTACACCACGGTGGACGTGACGGATGTGCCGGGCGCCGAAGTCGGCGACGTGGTCACCCTGCTGGGCGCAGACGGTGACGACGCGATCCCGGCCACCGAGCTCGCGGCTCTCGCCGACACGATCCCCTACGAGATCCTGTGCGGCATCGGCCGACGCGTGAAGCGTCGCTACGTCGGCGGAGAGCGCTGAGTGATGCTGAAGCGTCTGCTCCAGACCCTGCTCGTCGTCGCGCTGGTCTACAGCGGGGTGAACATCTGGCAGCGCCTCGTGAAGCCGCCGGAAGATCCCCTGCGTGTGCTCGCCGACGCGCCGCTGCGCGAGCTGTTCGGCCCGGGCGTCGACTACGACCGCCCGCTGCGCTTCGACGTCGAGCGCGGCGCCGAACTGCGCAACCTGCGCGTGCCCAACACGAGCGGCCTGCTCGAGTCCGATGGCGAGGGCGGCCTGCGCCCGGTCCTGGGCCTCTCGGCGCGCCGCGTACGGATCACGCACGATCCGCTCGCCCTGGCCGCGGGCCGCTACCGTCCGCTGACCGTCGAGATCGAGGGTGTCGAGGTCCACACCCGCGAGACCGAGTCAGGCATCGCCGCGGACTTCCCGCTGCACATCGACTCGAGCGAGGGCGATGACGGTGCCGTGCCGCGCATCAGCGTGCGCGACCTCATCATGCGCTACCGGGCCCTGGCCGACTCGGAGCGCCTGCGACCCAACGCCACCGTCGCCATGCACGTGGACGCCGTGGACATCGCCCCGGACGCGGACGGCCGGCTGGTGGTCGGCGGCAGCATGCGCGCCCTCGGCCTGGGGCAGGACGACACGGCGATCGTGCTCAAGGGCTCGATCGAGGAGGACGGCAACGACTTCGAACTGGAAGCCCGGTGGGACCCGCTCGAGCTGACCGATGAGCTGCTCGCGGTCCTCCCCGAGGACCTCGCCACCAAGCTGCGCTCCTCCGGCATCCGCTCGGGCACCTTCGTCCTGCGCCTCGATCGCAAGGGCGGCGAGGCCGAGGGCGAGATCGACCCTCGCATCGAGTGGAACAGCGAGGTCGATGTCAGTGTCGCCGATCTCACGGCGATGGACGCCATCGATGCCAGCACGCGGCAGCAACTCAAGCGCCTCTTCGGCACCGGCGCCCTGCAAGTCGAGCTCGGTGGCGGCAAGCTCAACATCAAGTCCCTCGTGACCGAGCTGGCCGGGGGCCGCGTCCAGGCCACCGGCTGGGTCGTCGAGGAGACGGGCGAGTTCGAGATCGACTTCGACATCCGTGACCTGCGCCTCGAGGACGAGGTCGTGCGCAATGCGCTGGGTGAGGGCGCCACCCTCTACGACGAGTTCGACCCCAGTGGCGTGGTCGATGCCATCGGTCGCGTGACGCGCTCGGCAGACGGGACGGTCACGTGGAGCGTGGACGTCCTGCTCCAGAATGCGGACCTCGCCTACGTCGGCGACGTGGGCCCGGACGGACGCCGCCTGGGCTTCCCCTACCGCGTGCGCGAAGCCACCGGCCGGCTGCGCATCGACGACTCGGGGGTGACCTTCGACGACATCGTGGGCTTCAACCGTGGCGCGGAGATCGTCATCCGCGGTCACGCGGGCCGCTCGTGGACGGGCGGGGAGACCGGCCGCGTGCGCTGCACGGAAGACGGCGCAGCCGTCGCGCTCACGGTCGTGGCCACCAACGTGCCCGTCGACGACGAGCTGTACGCCGCGATCCGCGCCAGCGAGTTCGCGGAGATCCTCGACGAGTTCAAGATCGAAGGCGTCATCGACCGCATCGAGCTCGACTTCATCAAGGACCCGAAGATCGAGAGAAGCGTCGCCGCGGAGCTGCGGCTCACCCTCGAAGGCGAGCAGTTCACCTACCTGCCGTTCCCGATGCCCCTCGAGGACGTCCGCGGACAACTCACGATGCATCAGCCGCTGCTCGAGGGCGGCAAGGATCGCGGGCAGATCTACGCCTTCGACGTGACGGGCTGGGCCGAGGGCGCTCCCATCCACGCCTACGCGACGATCGCCGAGCACGAGTCGCAGGGACGACTGCATGTCGAGGCCGAGGGCATCCCCCTGGCCGGACGCCTCGCGGACACGGTCCAGACCTCGGTGCTGTCTGCCGAGGATCTCGCCGAGATCTGGCGTTGGCTGGAGCCGCGCGGCAAGGCGGACGTGCACATCGAGATCCCGCTGGGGGACGACCCCGGCCGACTCAAACTCGATGCCCTGTTCAAGAACGCCTCGATCCGCCTCGATGCGGAGAGCGCGGCTCCCCTGGAAATCGCGAACCTCGACGGCCCCCTGCTCCTGCGCGACGGGGTGATCACCCTGAACGCCATGAAGGGCACGATCGAGGGCGCGCCCGTCGCGATCGAGGGGCGTCTCGAGGGCGGCGTCGGCGGCGTCTGGGATCTGCACGGCCACATCGCCGAGCTGCGCTTGACCCCGTCGCTGATGCGATCGCTCGAAGCCCTGCTCGGCGAGTCCAGCTTCCTTCCCGGTGGCATGGAGTTCGAGTCCGGCAGCAGCATGACGCTCGACCTGCGCATCAAGAAGGCCGGCGGCGAGGAGGCGTCCCCCGCGATCGCCTTCGAGGCGACCAAGCTGGATACAGCCCTCAGCCTGCCCGATGGCACGTCGCTCACGCTCAAGGGCGCACAACTCGCCTCCAAGGATGGGGTGGTCACCGTCCGCAACCTGCGCGCCGAGGGTGTCGGCGTCAGCGCCGAGGTTCGCCACGCACGCATCGAGCCGGATGGCGAGACGACACTCACCGGTCGCTTCCACGCGGCATTCGAGGACTTCACCGTGCCGGCGGGCCTGCTCGACCTCCTGCCCGACGACGCCGCCGAGATGATCCAGGAGTGGACCACCGAGCGCACCCTACGGAGCAAGTCGCTGCTGATCGACGTGCCCGAGAACGGGCCGATCACGATCGAAGGCGATCTGGCCCTTGTGCCCCGCGAGGGGGCGGCGCCCGACGAGGGTGCCCACGGCGCCTTCGAGCTGATGCCCCTCGTCATCCGCAAGCACCCCGAGAGTGGCGTGGTGCTCACGGGCCTCATCCAGCTCGGCGGCTTCTCCGTCGATGTCGGCGTGGGGTTGGTGGACCTGCGCGGCGCGATCGAGGTGGAGCACCTGCGTGTGGGCGGCGACACGACGGAGGGACGCGCCCGCATCGTGGACGTCAGCGGCCTGATCGCCGACCTGACGGTCGCGGAGCTCTCCGCCCCGGTCGACTGGACCGACGGTCTCCTGAAGATCCGCCCCATCCGCGGCTTGCTCTGCGAGGGCGAGATGGAGGGCGAGTTCGTGATGCACACGTCCGAGCCGATCGCATACACGGGGCAGGCGCGGGTCAAGGACTTCAGCGTCGACCGCCTGCGCGACGACCTCGCCCCCACCGGGCCCCAGTACGAGGGCGTCGGCACGGCCACCATCACCTTCCAGAACCGTGGTGGCTCCCTGCGCGACCTGACGGCGGCGGGGACGCTCACCATCCGCAAGGGGCGCCTGGGGGATCTGCCGTTCGTCGCGAACATCTTCACGCTCACCGATGAGTTGGCCGGGGTCGACGAGCGACCGCAGTTCGAGCGTGCCGACCTGACCTTCACCCTGCAGGAGGAGCTGTTCACCTTCCGGCGCTTCGACCTCGCGGGACCGCTGTTCGAGCTGCCGGGAACGGGCACCCTCGACCTCACGGGCATGATCGACCTGCGCTTCACGCCGGACCTCGTGAAGGGCCTCCTGGTGCCCGGCATCATGCAGATGCCAGGCGTGGGCCCCCTCCTGCGGGGAATCATCCCGGAGCAGCTCATCTACGCCGTGCGGGTGCGTGGAGACCTGGCCTCCGCCAAGCCCGAGATCGTCTTCATGCCCAGCCTGGGCATGGACCGCAGCCGGGAGTTCGAAGGCGCGGGCCCGCGCGCACTGCCCCGACGTCGCTTGCCAGGGTTGTTCCGGTAGAACACCGCCATGCGCCGCGCGATCACAGGACGATTCAACAGCCCGGGGCACGTCCTGCGCTTCGGTGTCGGCGGACTCGTGCTGGCCGCGCTGCTCTTCCTCACGGCCGCGTGGATCTACCCCGCCGAGAACGACTACGTGTTCATGGAGAAGAGCGCGTCCTACCTGGGCTCCTTCGACAAGTCCCGCAACCCGGTGGGCTGGTGGCTGTTCTCGCTGGGTCTGCTCGTGCTGGGCGCCGTGTCGACCGGGGCGGCCCTGTTCCGCCATCGACAGCTGGCCCGCGCCATCGAGACGGGCTGGGCTCTCTACGTGGCCACGGGCGCCTTCGTCCTGGGTGGGGTGATCTTCGGCCTGCTCGCCCTGATCCCCGATGCGCGCACGGCCCACGTGGGGCCGTGGAGCTTCAACGACATCCATGACCGCCTGGCGGCGTTCGTCTTCTTCCTGCTCGGCCTCGGCATGACCGACGGGTTCATCATGCTCGGGGATCGGATCGTCAACGGGCACACGCGCATCGACCACCGCGTGCTGCGACGCCCCTCCCTCACCGTCATCGCCATCGGCCTCGTCGCGGGCGTCAGCCTGTTGACCTGGCACATCCAGTGTCGGCTCGACTCGAGCCTCAAGGAGTGGCCGGGATCGGGCATCCACAGCTTCCCGATGTGGGAGTGGATCCTCACCTTCCTGGGCCCCGGCACGCTGGTCTGGGTCGCCTGGAGCTTCGCGGTCGCGCCGACGAAGCACAAGTCGGCGGACTGATCCGCCGCCGGAAGCCGGCGCACGGCGATCTCGCCCCCGAAGCGCAGACCGGGGCGCGAAACAGGGCGGAGGGGGCGGCCGG
>JARGNS010000042.1 GCA_029213105.1 Planctomycetota bacterium | reverse complement strand
AGCCCGCCTCGCGCAAGCCGCTGATCTTCGGCGGCGTCGCCGCCGCCATTGCGATCGGCATCGCCATCTTCTTCGCGATGAAGGAGCCCGAGTTCGTCAAGCCGCCCGAGACGAAGGAGGCCCGCGCGCAGCGCCTCAACGCCCTGCTCACGAACATGAGCAGGCCCCTGCGCGACACGGTCACCAAGGCGGGCTCGACCTACACCGATCTCTACACGCGCTTCATCGGCGGCAAGATGGACGACGGCGACAACTGGAAGAAGTCCGTCTTCAAGACCATGTCCAAGACGGCGAAGGAGACGGCCGACGGCTGGGACAAGCAGGTCGGCACCTGGCGCGAGGCCAAGGGCAAGCTGGGCACCGGCAAGGCCGCCGAGATCAAGGACCGCCTTGCCCCCGTCTACGACGAGAACATCGCCAAGCTCGGCGAGTTCAGCGGCAAGATGCGCAAGATCCACACCGACATCGAGTCGACGATCAAGACGCGCACCAAGTTCGAGAAGCAGATCGTCGACGGCAAGAAGAAGGCCGCCGAGGATGCCGAGCGCCTCATCGCCGACTACGCCCGCTCGCTCAAGACGCTCTTCGACAAGGGCGAGTACACCGACTGGCTCGACCTCGAAGAGAAGGTCCGCAGCGCCGAACTCGACGAGATCGTCAAGGAGTTGCTCGGCCGCAAGGTGGACCGCTTCACGCTGATCGACGCCAAGGCGGTCGACGCCATCCTCAAGAAGCACGCACCCAGGACCAAGAAGGACGCCCCGCGCGGCATCCAACTTGTCGACCAGGCCGTACGCACCATCGATGGCCGCAGGACCCAGCTGATCAACAAGGTCACCAAGCTGCTGGGTGGCGAGCCGAGTCACACGTCGTACGGCGAAGCCCAGAAGGCGGTCTCCGAGTTCCTCGCCTCCCTGCCTGCCGGCTTCGAGGCCAAGCAGGAAATGGCCCCGCAAGTCGTCGCGGCCCTGAAGCGCGCCCGAGAGGCCGCCGACAACCTCGTCGCCATGACGAAGAAGGGCTACGAGGACTTCCAGGACCGCGAGTACCGCACGGACCGCAAGGTCTACTTCAACCTCGCCCGCAAGCTCTGGAACCCCGAAGAGGGCTACCTCCAGCGCTTCGACTTCAAGGAGGCGCGCACCCAGGTCGAGATGGCGGACGCCATGCTCAAGGTCGGCAGCTACAAGCAGCTCGCCGCCCAGTGGCCGCCCCTCATCGACGCACTCGAGAAGCTCTTCGCGCGCATCGTGGCCGACGAGAGCAAGTGGGTGACCGACGACTTCATGGGCGTCGACAAGAAGGGCAAGCCGAAGAAGCTTCGCATCCGCGGCATCTCCGCCGAGGGCGTGAAGTGGAGCAAGGACGTCGTGCCCTTCCACCGCTCGAGCCCGCGCTGGTTGCTCGACAACCTGTTCTTCTTCGAAGGCAAGCCGCGCCTGCCGGACTGCACACCCGCAGACCATGCGGCGCTCGGCTTGCTGGCCGAGCTTGCCGGCCGCTACGAGATCGCCAGCGCCCAGTATCAGGCTGCGGCCACCGCCGAGGGTGACTTGAGCAACGCCGTCCGCGCACGCCTCACGCGCCTCGGCAAGGAGCGCGAGGCCGCCGAGAAGTTCTTCGCCATCCTCGCCTTCGCCCGCGAGACCGAGACCTGGACCACCCCCTTCGAGGAGCAGGTCCGGGCCCTCGACGAGGACCCCGACGCGTTCGACAAGGCCGCACGCGAGCGTCTCGAGACCGAGAAGGGCGAGCGCGAGCAGCGCATGGCGCAGATGCGCGTCAACCTCGACGAGCTCAACGAACGCGCCGACCTGGCCCGCACCATGTGGGGCAGCTGCATGCGCGAGAGCATCCACAAGCGCGCCGCCTACGCAGGCGAGTCGATCCCCGACCGGCCCGTCAAGAAGGACGGCCCCGTGAAGGATGGGGGCGGCAAGAAGGACGGCGACGCCAAGAAGAACGGCGACGGTGGCGACGGCGGGCGCTAGGTCCGTGCGCGCCTCGGCCATCGAGGTCGTCGGCGGTGATGTGCTGCACGTGCACGTCAAGGTCGTCCCGGGCGCGTCGCGCGCCGGGCTTGCAGGCGCCTATGGTGACCGGCTGAAGGTTCGCGTGACCGCAGCCGCCGAGTCGGGCAAGGCCAACAAGGCCGTCCTCACCCTGCTGGCCGACGTGCTGGAGCTCACCCGCCAGGACGTCGAGTTGGTACGGGGCCAGAGTGCGCCGCTCAAGACGATCGCCGTCCGTGGCCTCGACGCCGGGCAAGCGGCCGCGCGGCTCGGTCTGGAGCCGGCATGAGTGGCCGCATCGCGTTCCTGCTCTCGGGCTCGGGCTCGACCCTGCGCAACCTCCTCGCCGAGATCGAGGCGGGGCGGGTTGCAGGCCAGATCGTGGTGGTGATCTCCGATCGCCCCGGCGTTGGAGGGCTCGCCATCGCGGCGGAGCACGGCATCGACGCCCACGTCGTCAGCCGCAAGGAGCACAAGGGCTTCGAGGCCTACTCGTCCGCGATCGGTGCGGCGCTCGCGCCCTACGACGCCGATCTCGTCGTCTCCGGTGGGTTCCTCACGCTGTTCAAGATCCCGGCTGCGCTCGAGAACCGCATGGTGAACGTCCACCCGAGCCTGCTGCCCGCGTTCGGCGGCAAGGGCTGCTGGGGCCACCACGTGCACGAGAAGGTGCTCGCCTCGGGCGTGCGCTTCACGGGCTGCACGGTGCACTTCGTCACGGACGAAGTGGACGGCGGCCCCATCGTGGATCAGGCCCTCGTCGACGTACGGCCTGACGACACGGTCGACACCCTGGCCGCACGCGTGCAGGCCGCCGAGCGCGAGCTCTACCCGCGCTGCATCGCGGGCATCCTGGACGGCTCGATCCGCCTGGTCGAGGGTCGTGTGGTCGACGGCCGCGCCTAGTCCGCAGCGGCGCTAATCGTCGGTCCAGCGCCCGCGGTCGGGACGCAGGGCCTCCGGCACCGCCGCCCGGTAGGCCTCGCGCGCCTTGGCGCGGCGCACCGCCTGGCTGCGCCGCCGCAGGGCCGCGGATTCGTACAGGGCCATCCCGCCGAGGATGTAGCCGCGCTGCGCCTCGCTCAAGCGCGTGAGCCACGGGTCCCCGGCGGGCGGATGCCGGCGCAGCAGACTGCGCTCGTAGCGTGCCAGCGCGCGCCCCCCGAACGTGCCGGCCATGCCGGCGGCACGGGCGCGCTGGTTCATCGGCGCCTCGAACTCGAGCCAGGGATGGTCGTCGGTAATGCGCCGCCCCCCCGCTGCGTTCCGTGGCACGCGGCCTGCGTAGAAGAGGAATGGCAGCGTCTCGACGGCGGCCCCGAATCGCACCGCCCCCTTCTCATCCAGACGTCGCCAGGCCGCGACCGTCGCATCGGCGTCCCACGGCCCACGACCGGCATGGGCGACGAGCGCAACGATCGGTCGCTTGCCGAAGAAGTCGCCGCGCCACAGCGTCGCGTCGCCGAACACGGTCATGAACGACGCCACGATGCCGTCGTACTCCGCGCGGGAGAGCTGGTAGAGCGGCAGCCACTGCGCGAAGACCCCGCCCTCCGCCATGCGGCTCCGAACGGCCTCGAAGTGCTCGACGGAATACAGCAGGGCCGAGCCCGGCCGCCAGGGCAGGAACAGGTCGCCGATGATGACGTCGTGCTTCTCGTCGAGGCCGCGCAGCAACGTGCGTGCATCCGCCACGACGACCTCCGCACGCGGGTCCTCGAACAGGCCGTTGAGCCACGGGCCGAAGTGCTCGCGCGCCGCGGTCACGGCTTCCGGCACGATCTCGGCAACCCGCACGCGCTCGACGTCGTGGTGCAGCGCCGCGCCGGCCGTGATGCCCGTTCCCATGCCGAGGAAGAACACGCGCTTGGGATCGGGATGCAGGCACAGCGGGATGTGTGCCTGGTAGTGCTCCCAGCGCGGCGACCCGGTACCGCCGAGCGTGTAGCTGTTGTTGAAGCGCAGCTTCAGGGCGCCGCGTCGGCGCACGACGCGTACGGTGCCCGCGCTCCCCTCGTAGCGGGCCAGCACCTTCTCGTCGCGGCGCAGGTCCCAGCGGTCCCCGCCCTCGGGATCATGCAGCCCGTGCCCCACGGCCAGCAGCAGCACCAAGGCGCCCCCCGCCAGGGCCACGAGGCGGCCCACGTCCTCGGCCGCTGGCGCCAGGAGCAGCGCCGCACCGTAGAGCCCGGCCAGCACGGAGATCGAGGCCCACAGCCCCAAGGCCTCCGGCAGCAGGAAGCCCGCGGCAAGGGAACCAAGCAGGGCGCCGAGGGTGTTCGCGGCCGCGAGTCGGCCGATGCGAGGCCCCGCCGCGCCCGTCCCCCGGGCCTCCTCGACCCGCAGCAGGAACGGGAAGAGCAGCCCCACCGCCAGGGCGGCAGGCAGCAGCGCGACCGTCAGCATGCCGGCGATCGCCACCAGGTACGCGACGAAGTCCTCCCCGCGCCCCACGGACGGCGGGCTGCCGGTCACGGCCCGGAAGAGCGTGCCCGAGACGAGCGTGAGCAGGGCCGCCAGGACCAGCAGCACCTGCAGGGTCAACAGGGGCCGCCGCACACGCGCCGCCAGCGCCCGCGCGCCCGTCGCCCCGAGCGCCAGGGCTGCGAGGAACATCACCAGCACGGCCGCGAAGGCATAGACCGAGTTCACCACCGCCAACGCGACCATGCGCGTCCACAAGACCTGCAAGGCCAAGGCAATGAAGCCGCACAGGCCCGCCAGGACGAGCAACGGACGCTCCACGACCACAGGTGCAGGCTCCGGGCGCTCGCGCGAGGCGCCGGACGCGCGACGGGCGAGCAGGGCGATCACGCCGACGGTGAGGCTCGTCCCCACGGCGAGCAGGTAGGCCCCGCGGTAGCCGAGCGCGCGCGGCAGGACGAACCCGGCCAGCGCCGCGCCGGCCATGGCGCCCGCGGTGTTCACGGCGTACAGCAGGATGCCGGCGCGGGCGAGCCCCGCCCCGCGTCGCACGGCCGCCTCCGTGAGCACGGGCAGCGTGCCCCCCATCAGGATCGCCGAAGGCGCCAGGACCAGAGCCGAGAGCAGGAACTTCGCCGCGAGGAAGACCGCGGGCATGTCGCCGAGTGCCGCATGCAGCGGGCCGAACAGGGCGCGGTACGCCGGCAGCAACAAGGGCAGCAGGAGCGCACCGAGGCCCGCGCCGATCTCGAGCAGGCCGAAGGCGCGCAGCGGATCGACCATGCGGGCGGCGCGTCGTCCGAGCAGCCAGCTGCCCACGGCGAGCCCGAGGAAGAACACGGCCAGCGTCGTGGCCGTCGCCTCGGTCGTGCTGCCGAAGAGCAGCCCCAGCTCCCGCTGCCAGAGGACCTCGTACGTCAGGCCCGCGAAGCCGGAGACGAAGAACAGCAGCGCGGGCAGGAGCGGGACGCGCGCCGCAACGCGCGCAGGACGGGGATCAGATGCCGGCTCCACGGCCCGCCATGCTCGCCTGCGCGGCCGCCAAGGCAAGCCGCTCCCTGTAGTGGCGGTAGCAGACGGGCTGGAAGCGCTCCTCGGCCCCCAGCTCCTTGGCCGGACCGTCTTCCGTGGCGACACCGTCCACGAGCTTCAGGTTCTGGGTGGCCTTGCTGTTGCACCAGGCGCAGGTCGTCTTGACCTCCTCGATGCTGTCGGCGACCTCGAGCAGCCGGCGCGAGCCCTCGAAGAGCCGCGTGCGGAAGTCGGCGCGCAGGCCGTAGCAGATGACCGGCACGTCGAGTTGGCGCGTCCAACTGCGCAGCGCATCGATCTGCTCGGCACCCAGGAACTGCGCCTCGTCGACCAGGACGCAATCCGCCTCGGCGGCCTCGGCCCCGGAGGGGACCTCCCCGTCCGCGAGGAGCAGGTCCGCCTTGCGCCGCAGGCCGGCCCGGGAGACGACCTCGGCGACGCCGAAGCGCTCATCGAAGGCGGGCTTGATCACGACGACGCGCTTGCCCTGGCGCTCGTAGTTGTGGGCCACGGCCAGCAGGTTGAGGGTCTTGGCGCTGCCGACGGTCCCGTAGCGGAAGTAGAGCTTGGCCATGCGGAATCCTCCACAGCCAGTGTAGGTGCATCCGACCCCGCTCGTGGTGGAGACGCCCGTACGGAGGCCCCTAGGCCCCGGGATCGCGGTCCAGGTAGCGCTCGGCCCAGGCCGCGAGCACATGGCCGAGGAAGCGTCCGTCCTCGGGGCGTGAGACCAGATGGTCCGCCCCGTCCAGGGAGACGAAGCTGCGCGGGTCCCGGGCGGCCTTGAAGATGTGGGTCGCGGCCGAGAGCGGCACGACTTCGTCCTGCGGCGAATGGAACACCATCAGGGGCCGACCCAGGTTGGCGATGCGCTCGCGCTGGGGATGGCGCTCGAGATCGGACACGAAGTCCTTGGAGATCCGGAAGGGACGCCCCCCCACGCGGACCTCGGCGGTGCCGTCCGCGTCGTAGTCCGGGCCGCCCAGCAGCTCCCGCACGAGCTCCACGTCGTAGGGCGCGCCGATCGTCGCCACGCAGCGCACCTGCGGCAGGCGCTCGGCCACGGCCAGCACGGCCGCGCCGCCCAGGCTGTGGCCCACGAGGACGCTCGGGGCCTCGTGGTGCTCGGCCAGCCAACCCGCGGCGAGTTCGAGATCCCGCAAGTTCGTCGTGAAGCTCGTCTCGGCGAACACGCCCTCGCTCTGCCCCAGGCCCGTGAAGTCGAAGCGCAGCAGCGCCATGCCCTCCGCGGTGAGGGCACGCCCGATCTCCCGCACGACGTGGAAGTCCTTCGAGCAGGTGAAGCAGTGCGCGAAGAGGGCGCAGCCGCGGATCGCGCCGGCAGGCCGGTCCAGCCGCGCGCTCAGCGCGTGGCCGCCATGCCCCGGGATCTCGATCCGATCGGTGATCACGGAGCCGGCCTAGCGGGCCTTGCGGGCCCGGAAGAGGTTGCGCAGGACGAGCCACATCACGCTGGGGCTCTCACGCATACGCCGGCGCAGATAGGCCGTCGCGTCGTCCCAGCTGGTCGGAAACGGCACGTAGAGGCGAAACGGCACGATCGCGCCGTACTCACCCGCCATGAGGCGCTTGGCGAAGGGGCGCCGGGGGACGCCCAGCAGCATCTGGATCTCGCAGGCGTCCTCGTGCCCCGGAACGACGTCCCGCAGGAAGCGCTCGAGGGTGTGCTCATCGTGGGTCCCGAGCTCGACGCGGACACCCCGCGCCAGCAACAGGCGGGCGTAGTCGAGCAGGCGCTCCTTCATCACGGGCTTCGCCGTGACGGCGATGGCGGCGTCCTCGGGGTAGATCCCGATCACCAGCCGCAGGCGCATGCCCGCGGGGATGCGCTCGAGGTCTCCAGCCGTGCGGTTCAGGCGCGTCTGGAGCACCGTGCCCACGTCGTGGCCCGCCTCGAACAGCCCGATGCTCCAGTCGAGCGTCAGGTCCGTCCAGGGGTGGTCCTCCATGTCGATGGTGACGGCCACGCCCTGGGCGGAGGCGTGCTCCACGAGGGGCTTGATGTGCTCGAAGGCCTTCTCCCGTGGCCCATCGGTGAAGGCCGACGGCTTCAGGGAGATGCTGGGCCGGGTCGCGCGGTCCTCGAAGCGCGGATCCGTCGCGAGCCGGTCGATCAGCGTCCGGTAGGTGCTGACGTTCTCCAGCACCTGGGCTTCTTCGTCCACGCCCTCTCCCAGCAGGTCGAGGGTGGCCAACGCGCCGAAGCGCGCCAGGCGGTCGTGAGCGACCTCCAGACCGTCATCCATGGAACCGCCCGCGACGTAGGGGCGGGCGAACCAGCGGACCACGGGTCCAGGGGCGAAACGGGCGAGCATCGTGGCGAGATTCTACCGCCACGCCCCCCCCCGCCGGAGCCCGAGCACCGTCGACCCGATGGATTAAAACGAGCAGTCTCGAGAAGGTCGCGGTACAGGCAGGCACAGTGGTCAAGAAGAAGGTCCAGTACGACGAGAGCGCGATCCAGACCCTGGACGCGCTCGAGCACATCCGCCTGCGCACCGGTATGTACATCGGGCGCATTGGCGACGGCTCCCACCCCCACGACGGCGTCTACGTGCTCGTCAAGGAGGTCGTCGACAACGCCGTCGACGAGTTCATCATGGGCGAGGGCAAGACCATCGAGGTCTCGCGCGTCGACGACTCGCTCAGCATCCGTGACTACGGCCGCGGCATCCCGCTGGGCAAGGTCGTGGACTGCGTCAGCAAGATCAACACGGGCGGCAAGTACAACGACGACGTCTTCCAGTTCTCCGTCGGCCTCAATGGCGTGGGCACGAAGGCCGTGAACGCCCTCTCCTCGGAGTTCGCCGTGACCTCCTGGCGCGAGGGCAAGTTCCTGCGCGCGGAGTTCTCCCAGGGCCGTCTCCTCAAGGAGAAGAAGGGCAAGGACCCGCACGCGCGCAACGGCACGCTGATCGAGTTCACGCCGGACCCCGAGATCTTCGGCTCGACCCACTGGAGCGACGAGTACCTCGAGCACCGCTTCCGCTACTACGCCCACCTCAACAGCGGGCTGCGCATCCTCTACAACGGCACGACCTACGTCAGCCGTCACGGTCTCATGGACCTCCTGGGCGACGAGCTCGGCGACGAGATCGCCATCTACGACGTGCTGCACGTCCAGCTGCCGCGGCTCGAGTTCGCCCTGACGCACACCAACACCTACGGCGAGAGCTACTACAGCTTCGTCAACGGCCAGCACACCAACGACGGCGGCACACACCAGAGCGCCTTCCGCGAGGGCGTGCTCAAGGGCGTGAACGAGTTCGCCGGCAGGAACTTCGCGGGCCCGGACGTCCGGGACGGCCTCATCGGCGCCGTCGCGATCAAGATGCAGGACCCGGTCTTCGAGAGCCAGACGAAGAACAAGCTGGGCTCCACGGACATCCGTGGCTGGATCGTCCAGGAGGTGAAGGAGAACGTCGTCCTGCGTCTCCACGAGAACCCGGACGCCGCCGAGCGCCTGCTCCAGAAGGTCAAGGCCAACGAGAAGGTCCGCAAGGAGCTCTCAGCGGTCAAGAAGGCCGCCCGCGAGCGCGCGAAGAAGGTGGCGATCCGCATCCCGAAGCTGACCGACTGCAAGGTCCACTACAGCGATCCCAAGCGCGGGCGCGGCCCCGATCGGCGACCGGAGACGACGATCTTCCTCACCGAGGGTGACTCGGCCGGTGGGGCGATGATCCAGTCGCGGGACGGCTAGACCCAGGCCAGCTTCAGCTTGCGCGGCAAGCCGCTCAACTGCCACGGGCTCAAGCGCGACACGGTCTACAAGAACGAAGAGCTCTACAACATCATGCGCGCGCTCGGCATCGAGGACGACCTCGACACGCTGCGCTACAACCGCGTCGTGATTGCGACGGATGCCGATGTCGACGGCATGCACATCCGCAACCTGCTGCTCACATACTTCCTGCACTACTTCGAGGAGCTCGTCCTGCGGGGCCACCTCTACATCCTCGAGACCCCCCTGTTCCGCGTGCGCGACAAGAAGCAGACCATCTACTGCTTCAGCGAAGCCGAGCGCGACGAAGCCCTGGCCAAGATCGGCAAGCCCGAGATCACACGCTTCAAGGGCCTGGGCGAGATCAACCCCAAGGAGTTCGACCGCTTCATCGGCGAGGAGATGCGCCTCAAGCAGGTCACCATCCCGAACAAGGGCAGTGTCCAGAAGACCCTCGACTTCTACATGGGTCGCAACACGCCCGAGCGGCGCAAGTTCATCGTCGATGAACTGATCTCGGAGAACACGTGGTAGGCCGCGGCGACGACGGACCCTCGCTGTTCCCCGACGAGTCGGAAGGCGGGACGGCTGCCAGCGGCGCGATCGACCTGCAGCCGCTCATGCGGCAGAACTTCCTCGAGTACGCCAGCTACGTCGTCGTGGATCGCGCCATCCCCGATGTGCGCGACGGCTTCAAGCCCGTGCAGCGTCGCATCCTGGCGACGCTCGCCAACATGCACGACGGACGCTTCCACAAGGTCGCCAATGTCATCGGCGACACGATGAAGCTGCACCCCCACGGGGACGCCTCCATCGGGGACGCGCTGGTGGTGCTGGCCAACAAGGGCTACTTCATCGAGCGCCAGGGAAACTTCGGCAACGTCATCACGGGCCACCGGGCAGCCGCCGCGCGCTACATCGAGTGTCGCCTCACGCCGCTTGCGCGCGAGACGCTGTTCTTCCCCGAGTTGACCAACACCCAGCCCAGCTACGACGGCCGCCGCGACGAGCCGATCGCCCTGCCGGCCAAGCTCCCCGTCGTCCTCATGCTGGGCGTGGAGGGCATTGCCGTCGGCATGTCCACGCGCATCTTGCCGCACAACTTCGGCGAGTTGCTCGAGGCCCAGATCAAGCTGCTGAAGAAGGAGCCCTTCGAGCTCTTCCCGGACTTCCCCCACGGCGGCCTCGTCGACGTCAGCGAGTACGACGACGGCCTCGGCAAGGTCAAGGCGCGCGCCCGCATCGAGGCGGACGGCACCAAGAAGGTCGTCATCCGCGAGATCCCCTACGGGACGACGACCGAGTCCCTGATCGCCTCCCTCGAGAACGCCACGCTCAAGGGCAAGGTCAAGATCGGGAGCATCCAGGACTACACGACCGATCGCGTCGAGATCCAGATCGACCTGCCGCGCGGCGTCACCGCCGAGGAGACGATCCCGCAGCTCTACGCGTACACCGACTGCGAAGTCTCGCTGAACTCGGCGATCACGGTCATCCGCGGCCGCAACCCCGCGGACCTGAGCGTCACCGATGTGCTGACGTACTGCACCAAGCGACTCAAGGAGCAGATCAAGGACGAGCTCGAGCTGGAGTTGGCGAAGCTCGACGACAAGCGTCACTGGCTCACCCTGGAGCAGATCTTCATCGAGAAGAAGGTCTGGAAGCGCCTCGAGGCCGCCAAGACGGCCGAAGCCGTCCGCAGCGAGACCTGGGACGGCATGCACGAGTACGAGTCACTCTTCGTGCGCCCCATGACGGAGGAAGACGTCGATCGCCTGCTGAAGATCCACATCCGCCGGATCTCGGCGTACGACATCGACCGCTTCCGCGCCCAGATGGACGAGATCGAGAGCGCCATCAAGAAGGCGCGCGCCAAGCTGCGCAACCTCACCAAGACGACCATCGGCTACCTCGAGGATCTCCTCGATCGCTACGGCGCCCAGTGGCCGCGGCGCACCGAGATCGGGACCTTCGAGAGCGTCGACAAGAAGGCCGTCGCACGCCAGAACATCCGCGTCACGTTCGACCCCGCCAGCGGCTTCATCGGCTCGGCAGTCAAGTCGGGCCCGCGTACGTTCACGATGAGCGAGTACGACCGCATCCTCGCCATCTGCGACGATGGCACGTACCGCATCATCGGCCCGGAGGAGAAGGTCCTCCTGCCCGGCAAGGTGCTGCACCTCGAGCCCTTCGACCCCAAGAAGGGCGAGTTCTTCACGGTCGTCTACAAGGACCGCGACAAGATGTGCTTCGGGAAGAAGATCCACATCCTGAAGTTCATCAAGGGCCGCGAGTACAAGCTCATCAAGAAGCCCGGTGGCAAGCTCCTCCTGCTCCTGCAGGAAGACGAGCCCGGTGAGCTGCTGCTCACCTACGTGCGCAAGCCGCGCCAGCGGGTCAACGAAGGCACGTTCGACTTGTCCATCCTCGAGCCCACGAGCCCGAGCGCCCTCGGCCGACGTCTCGCGCCCAAGCCGGTGTCGAAGGTCAAGCGCCTCCGGTGAGCCCAGGGTGCGACGTTCCGTGCGGCGACGCCTTGCTGGCGACGGACGCCCTCCGTCTGCCTATGGGATCCCGCCGGCGACTCGGGCTTCACGGCGATGACGTCATGTTCGTTCTCGACACCGCCCCGTAGGATCGCGGCATGATCCTCGACGACTTCTCCCAGGCCATCGGCGACACGCCGCTCCTGCGCCTCACGCGCTTCCTCCCGGACACGCCGGCCACGGTGCTGGCGAAGCTCGAGGTGCTTGAGCCCTACAGCATCAAGGACCGGGCGGTCCTGTTCATGCTGCGCGCGGCGGAGGACGACGGCCTGCTGGAGAAGGGCGGCCGCATCGTCGAGGCCACGTCCGGCAACACCGGGATGGCCCTGGCGATGATCTCGGCGGCACGCGGCTATCGCTGCACGCTCGTCATGAGCGAGATCCAGAGCCTCGAGCGCCGCCAGGTGCTCGCCGCCCTCGGCGCCGAGTTGATCCTCACGCCCAAGGAAGGCGGCACGAAGGCCGCCCGTGCGGAAGCCAAGCGCATCGCCGCCGAGACAGGAGCCCTCTACCTCGGCCAGCACGACAACCCGGCCAACCCACGGGCCCATGAGGAGACGACGGGGCCCGAGCTTCTCCGGCAGACCGACGGGGCGATCGACGCCCTGGTCGCGGGCCTCGGAACCGGCGGCACGCTGGTGGGCTGCGCGCGTGCGATCAAGCCGCGCAAGCCTAGCTTCCGGACCATCGGCGTGGAGCCTGCGACGGCGCCGTTCATCAGCCAAGGGATCTTCCGCCCGCACCGCATCATGGGCACCGCGCCCGGCTTCCTGCCGGGCGTCCTGGACCGCAACCTCATCGACGAGATCGAGCTGGTGACGGAGGAGGACGCCTTCGCGGCCTGCCGCGAGCTGGCCCGGACGGAGGGCATCCTGGTGGGCATCTCCAGCGGCGCCGTGGCCGTGGTGCTGCGCCGACTGGCCGCGCAGCCGGCGTGGGCTGGCAAGACCCTCGTCGGCGTCTTCTGCGATACGGGTCAGCGCTACCTCTCGGTGGACGGCCTCTTCGAGAGCTAGGCGCCGCCCGTAGTTGTCGCGACCGGGTGGGCCGCTACGCTGGGCCCAGGAGATTGCCGTGACCGCATCCGACCAAGGCCGCACGCCCCCGGACAGCGCCCTGGCCCAGGAACTGAAGCAGGGCAAGCCGTTCGAGTCCCTCGAAGTCGAGGCGTACCTCAACCTCGTGCGCACGAACCACCTGCTCGAGGACAACGTCGCGTGTTTCCTCAAGAAGCACGGCATCTCGGTACCGCAGTACAACGTACTGCGCATCCTGCGCGGCGCTGGCGAAGGCGGTCTGCCGTCCCTCGCCGTGGCGGACCGCATGGTGACCCGCGTACCCGACGTCACACGACTGCTCGAGCGTGGCGCGGCCAAGGGCTGGGTCCTGCGCGAGCGCTCGACAACGGATGGTCGCGTCGTGATGGCGCGCATCACGCCCGCAGGTCTGGCGCTCCTGGAAACGCTGGATGCTCCTCTCCTGGCGCACCACGACACGCTGCTCGGCCACTTGGACAACGCGGAGCTCAAGCAGCTGATCGCCTTGCTCGAGAAGGCGCGCGGGACGTCCTAGGTCCACGTGAGGCGCGCCCCCTCCGCGCTGCTGCTGCTACTGCTCTCTGCCCTGGGCAGCGTGGCCGCGGGCGGCCCGCGGAAGCCGCCCCCGGCCCCCGGGGCGCCAGGCTCCGCCAAGGCCCCAC
>JARGNS010000041.1 GCA_029213105.1 Planctomycetota bacterium | reverse complement strand
CGACCGCGGTGACAGCGCCGCCGAAAAGGCCGACTAGCGAGGCCCCTCGGGGCCTCGCGCCCCGGAATGCGCCGCACCCCGGTGCGGCGCCTGACGTCGGCGGCTATCCTCGGGTCGTGAGAATCACGACGACCGCCCTGACGTTCCTGCTCCTCCTCTTTGCGCCCCTTGCGGTCGCGGGCGACGACTGGCCTGCGCTCCACAAGGCGTTCAAGAACTCCTGGGAGATCGGCGGACTCGAGAAACCGGGCATCCGCTCGAAGCTGCGCGGCAAGAAGCGCGCGGCCGTGAAGGGCCTGCGCAAGGCCACCGACGTCCGCGCCGTGACCGTGCTGCTCGGCGCCCACAAGAAGCAGCAGCGCTTCATGGGCGACCTGGACTCCCAGTGGGCGAAGCGCCACGAGACCTGGAAGAAGGCCGAGCCGTCCATGCGCAAGGTCCTCGAGGCCAAGCAGAAGGCCGTGGGTCCGGGCAAGCCCATCAGCGTGACCCCGGGCGAGACGGCCTGGATCGACGCGCCCGCCAAGCTCGCCACCCTGCGGCGCGAGATCTCGAACGAAGAGGAGATCGCCCAGTATGTCCGCCAGGGCATGGCCAAGGTGGCCAACAACCTCGAGGGCAAGGCGCGTGCCGCTGCCGTCGCCGCGATCAACAAGGCGGCCAAGTCCGGCGCCAAGGCCGAGGAGCGTGAGTTCATCCGCCTGCTGGGCTACATCCAGGGCGACGAAGCGACCGCCGCCCTCGAGGCCCACGCCAAGAACATCTCCCCCTTCGTGGCGCAGCCGGCGCTCGAGGCCCTCGGGCGCCAGCAGTGCCCGCGCAGCATCGACACGCTGCTCGCCCGCCTGGACGATCCGCGCTGGCAGCTGCGCGTCGCCGCCCTCAAGGGCCTGAGCTACTTCAAGGACGCACGCGTCGTGGATGCGCTGCTTGAGCGCCTCCCGAACGAGGACGGCGTGCTGAAGCGGCACTACTACACCGCGCTGGCCCGCATCCTCGGCGAGAGCCTGGCCGCGACCGACGAGGCCTGGATCTCGTTCTGGAAGTCCAACAAGGACGACCTGCTCAAGCGCTGGGCGACCAAGGAGGACACGGGCCCGGTGCAGGACGACCTCCCGGCCGTACAGATCAAGAGCGAGGGCAACTCCGGCGGGACGTCCTTCTACGGCCTGCAGACCGAGAGCAAGCACATCATCTTCGTGATCGACATCTCGGGCTCGATGGGCGAGATGGGCGGCAAGAACGAGCACGGCCACTTCCGTGTGGACGTCGCGAAGCGCGAGTTGGCCAATGCCATCAAGACGCTGCGCGCCGAGGACGGCGACGATCGCGGTGAGGCCAGCTTCAACGTCGTGGCCTACAGCGCCGAGGTGCAGGTCTACAAGACGGGCAAGATGGTCGCGGCCACGAAGAAGGAAAAGGAGAAGGTCTTCGCGTGGATCGACAAGCTCGAGGCCAACGGCGCCACGAACATCTCGGACGCGATCGAGCAGGCCTTCGACATCATCAACACGCGCAAGGCGAAGAAGCAGTTCGAGAAGGGCGCGGACACGATCTTCGTCATGACGGACGGCAAGCCGACAGCGGGCAAGATCATGGATCCCGTCTTGATCCGCGAGATGGTCAAGAAGATGAACCGCGAGCGCCAGATCACGATCCACACCATCGGCGTGGGTGACGGCCACGACGTGGGCTTCCTCCAGGCCCTCGCCAGCGAGAACAACGGCGAGTACCTCGCCAGGTAGGCGCGCCTCGAGGTCGCGGGCGGACACACGGCGCCGCAGCGGCGCCTGGACCGCCCCTACAGGAACACCTGCCCGGGCGAGGACGCCCCTACAAGGACGCTTGCCCCCGTAGGGGCGCTCCAGCGAAGCCCGTAGGGCGAGCGTGTGTGCGCCCGCGATCAGGCACGTCGCTCCGGGTTGTTCGGATCCACGTGCCACGACGTCGGATTGCGCAAGATGTAGGCGTGGGCGCGAGCGTGCTCTTCACGATCCCTCAGGACGCGATCGTAGAACCCACGTTGCCAGAGGCGCCTGCGGAAGCGCCGCCAGCCCGCGGCATGCACCTTCTTCGCGTAGAGCGCGGTAGTCCGAGACTTCCACCAGCCAAGGACACGCCCGAGCGAACACGGAGCCATCCCCGAGTCCGGACTCGCCGGCTGGAGACACAAGATCCCATGGACATGGTTCGGCATCACCACATGGGTATCCAAACGCACCTGCGGAAACACCTGGGGAAGCCCACGCCATGCGTCCTGCGCCATCAGCCCAGCAGACGACAGGTGCACTTGAGCGTCCTCCACGGACCCAAGTAGACAGAGGCGGTCTTGAACGCAGACCGTAACGAAGTAGCACCGCGCGCTGCGGTACGAGAAGCCGCGCCAACGTAGGGACGATCGACGGCGCCTGCGTTCCTCCATGGACTCGCCCTCGGCTCGCGGAGCGAGAGAGTCACACACCAGGTCGCTCGCGGGCGGACACACGGCGCCGTAGCGGCGCCTGGACCGCCCCTACAGGGATGCCTGTCCGCGTAGGGGCGCTCCGGCGAAGCCCGGGGCCGAACCACCCACGCGAGCCGGTGGAGCGTGCAGGAATCCTGCGAACGGTGAGGTGGGACCTCCCCACGCCCTGCGTGGGTGGGCCGTGCGCCCCCGACAAGCCCTGCGCATGCGCACCTGCGGTTCGCGGGCGGACACACGCCGGCGAAGCGCCGGCTGGACCGCCCCTACAGGGATGCCTGTCCGCGTAGGGGCGCTCCAGCGAAGCCCGCAGGGCGAGCGTGTGTGCGCCCGCGACAAGCCCTGCGCATGCGCACCTGCGGTTCGCGGGCGGACACACGGCGCCGCAGCGGCGCCTGGACCGCCCCTACAGGAACACCTGCCCGAGCGAGGACGCCCCTACAAGGACGCTTGGCCCCGTCGGGGCGCTCCGGCGAAGCCCGGGGCCGAACCACCCACGCGAGCCGGTGGAGCGTGCAGGAATCCTGCGAACAGTGAAGTGGGACCTCCCCACGCCCTGCGTGGGTGGGCCGTGCGCCCGCGACAAGTCCCGCACGCGAACCAGAAACGAAGACGGCGACGCGAGGCTCGTGCCTCGAGTCGCCGCGTCGTGGCGCCATTCCCCCCCGGGATGCGCCGCGAAGGTGGGTGGGCTGCGCCCTAGACGAAGAGCTCCGTGCGACGGTTCTCGTGCAGCTCGCGCAGACGGCGGATGACCTTGCTGTGGATCTGGCAGACGCGGCTCTCGGTGAGGCGCAGCATGCCGGCGATCTCACGCATCGAGAGACCCTCGTAGTAGTAGTACTGGACGACGATCTGTTCCTTCTCGTTCAACGACTTGAAGAAGAGATCGCGCACGTCGCGACGCTGCTGCTCGTGACGCGGGGCGTCGTCGGCCTTCTTGTCGCCGATCAGGTCGACCATGCGGCCACCCGAATCGCCGTCGTCGTTGCCCGAGTCCTCGGTGAGCGAGAGCATCGAGGTCGGCGTCGCCTCCTTGCGGAGCTTCTCGTACTCCTCCATGGACATGTCGAAGGCGTCGGCCATCTCGACATCGGTCGGCTCGCGGCCGAACTCGGCGTAGAGCCGGCGGAGCGTCTTGTCCACGAGGTTCGTGCGCAGACGCACGAGACGCGGCACCCAGTCGTTGGTGCGCAGGTTGTCGAGGATCGCACCGCGGATACGAGCCGTGCAGTACGTCTTGAACTGGAAGCCACGCGAGCGGTCGAAGCGGTCGATGGCTTCGATCAGGCCAAACGTGCCCATGCTGATGAGGTCGTCGGTGTCGACGGACGCGGGCAGCGTCGTAGACATGCGCTCGGCCAGGTACTTCACCAGGGGGAAGTAGGCCGCGATGATCTTCTGCTTCACCTCGGGAGCACGGGTCTCCTCGTAAGCGTCCCAGAGGTCCTTGTGGTCAATGTCGCGAATCTTGCGCATGGTGTGTCTCCGTCACTCGCTCGCCCGCTTGGGGCGTGCCCTGTTGTGTCCTTGCTGCTTACGCAGCATGTGCACGACCGCACCTGGACTCAGGGTCGAGGACAGAAGACGCGCGAACGCGTCCCGTACTCGCCATGGCTTGGCAACTGGCTGCCATCGCAGGGGGGAACTCCCCGAAGGGAGACCTGCAGAAGGCCCTATAGCTTTGCGCCCCCGGCTTTCGCCGGGTTTGCCCCGTCATCCACGGTCGTAGGGGAAAAGAACGTCGCGGATCAACCCACCCGCGGCTTCGGGAGCGCGTCGCGTTCCCTCAGCGTCGGAAGACTAGCCCAACTCCAGAGAGCGGCAACCGATTCGTGAGAATATGACTCAAGTCACACGGGCGTTCGGTCGTCTGCCCACAAACGCCTGTTTCACGGGCTCTACGGGGCCCACCCGCGATAGTCGTGTTGGCGCCGTTCCGCAAAAACATCGTTACCGGACGCGATGGTCTTGCAACGTGAGACAGTCGTGTCGACCGAGGCGCTCAACACCGCAGCGTCTTGTTCGGCTGCATCGGCAAGCGCCTTGCCGTCCGGTCCCGCGATCCGGCTCAACCCCGTGAAGCGCAGCTCGGGCCGCGGCGGGCGATGCTCCGTCCCCGTCCGGTTGGCCGTCAGCGTGTACACGCGATTCTCGAGCGCACGCACGAGCATCGCCTGTTGGCACCAGCCGGGCAGCACCAGGTTGCTCGGGTGCGCGATGACGTCCGCGCCCTGCAGGGCCAGGGTGCGCGCGGCTTCGGGGAACATCCAGTCGAAGCAGATCATCACCCCCACGCGCAGCCCCTCGTGCTCGAACACGCGCAGGGGGCCCTCGCTGCGGTCGTAGCACTCCCGCTCGAAGCCGAAGAGGTGCAGCTTGCGGTAGGTCCCCAGGGGCTCGCCCGCCGCGACGACGGCAGCCGCGTTGTAGACCTGTTCGCCCTCACGCTCGGCAAAGCCGGCGACGAGCATCCCGCCCGTGCGCGCGCTCCAGGCGAGCAGCCGCTGCGAGAGCGGCCCCTCGGGGAAGGTCTCGGCGAGCTCGAGCGCCTCGGCGCGGTCCTGGAAGCTGTAGCCCGTCGAGCAGAGCTCCGGCAGCACGATGAGGTCGGCACCTACGTCGGCCAGGTGGTGGTCGAGGGCTGCGAGGTTCGCCTCGACGGCACCGAAGACGGGCTCGGTCTGGACGGCGGCAACGGTGAACACGGTGCGGGGGGAGGCCATGGCGCTAGCGTACCGCGCCGCGCCTGCGATCAGCGTTCGCGGCGGCCCTTGCGATCACCCATGCGCGCCTTCAGCGCCTCGACCACCGCCTGGTGGCCGGCATCCGTCATGCCCTCGGGCTTCGTCGTCCAGAGCGCGCGCAGGGCCTCGAAGTCCTTCGCGGCCATGGCCGCGTCGCGGACCTTGACGTAGATGGCCCAGTCCGCGTCCGACACGCCCTCGGGCTGCGCCATGCGCGGCATGCGACGCCCGGCACCGCGACCGGCCTCGGAGGGCCCACGTCCCTCGCGCCCCGAACGCTGTCCGCCAGGGCGCTGTCCGCCAGGGCGCTGTCCGCCAGGGCGCTGTCCGCCAGGGCGCTGTCCACCGGGACGACCGCCCATGGTGTGGCCGCCGTACTTGCGCAGCAGCTGGAAGAGGAAGGCCATGCGAGCCTGGGGGTCGCTCGCCGGCGGCAGCCCCTCGACGTCGGTCTGCGCCAGGCGCAGTTCCTTGACGAGCACGCGCTTCAGCTGCGCGTCGCTCGCCGCCGCCCCGGCCTCGTCCTTCTTGCGGTGGTGGATCGCCAGGCGATTGAGCAGGCTCACCAGGACGGCGGCCTCCTCCTTCTCGAGACGCTCCGTGCGCAGCAGCAGCCGCTTCACGGCGCGGCGCAGCTCCCAGCGATCGGCCGCGCGCAGGAGCGCGTCCGGATCCTCGAGGCTGCTCGCCATGGCCTCGGGCCACTTCGCGCGAATGGCCGCGCTGATGGCGTCGAGCTGCGCGTCGCCCTTGAGGTCCATGCCGCGCACCTCGCCGCGGAAGCGCTCGCCCTGGTGCATGGCCAGCTTGAAGTGCAGACGACGGGCCATGCCCGCGCGCTCCTTGCTCTCGGGCGCCGCCTTCGACCACCCTTGATGGCCGCGGGCATAGTGCTCGCGCCAGTGGGCCGGGAAGTCGGCCGGCAGCTGGTCGGGCGCCACGGGGTCACCCTTCGCCGCATGGCGATCGCTCACGTTGCGCCAGAACACCGACGAGAGGCTGACCTCGAGGGTGTGGGCCGTGATGTCGTGCTTGCGCAAGGCGCGCTCGAAGTCGCGACCGAGGGTCTTGCGGGCCTCGCGCGCCAGGGCCTTGCCGATCAAGGCACGCGTGGCGTGGTCGCGGGAGCGTCCACGAGCACGGCCCTTGTTGCGCATCCGCTTGATGTGCTCGCCCAGGCGCTTCTTCTCGACATCGGTCATGGTCCGCATGCGGACGATGTTGTGGGCGATGCGCTGCTTCTTGGCCGTCTCGAGCGACGGCCAGTCCTTCACGCGCGTCTGCACGAGCTCGAGCTCGGCCGGCGTCAGCTGCGAGACGAAGTCGCGGGAGGCCTTGGCCGGCTTGCCGCGCGTCGGCGCGGGCTTGTCGTCGTCCGCCTGCGCCATCGCAGGCAGGGCGAGGCCCAGGGCGAACACCAGCAGCAGGTGGAAGGGCAGGCAACGCATGGGGCTAGCCGCCGAGAACCGTCTCGTCGTCGAAGTCGGCGTCGATCGAGTCCGCATCGACGCTCAGCAGGACATCGGCATTGAGGAGCAGCTCGCGGAGCTGGTCGTCGGGCACGTCCTGCAGCACGGACACGACGTCCGTGGTGGGCGCTTGCGCCGTGGGGCTCTCGCCCCCCGGGCCGCCCATCACGAAGATGGTCGCGCCGACGGCCACGAGCACGGCCGCGGCCGTGGCGAGGGGCTGGCGGTACCAGGCCAGGCGCAGGACCTTGCCTTCCCGCTTCTCGTGGCTGATGCCCACGGCGTCGAACACGCGCTGGGCGAAGTCCGCGGGCACCGGTTCGTCCTCGTAGTGCTCGAGGAGATCCCAGGCGTGGCGGTAGTGCTCGACCTCCCGGAGGGCTCCGGGGTTGTCGTCCAGCCACGTGGACACACGCAGGGCGTCCTCGGCGGAGAGTTCACCGTCCAGGTAGGCCACGAGGAGCTCACGGCGCTCCTCGAGGTCCAGCAGGCCGAGGTCGGTCGGGCTGCCGTGGTTCGGGGTGGGGTTGTTGGGCTTGCTCATGATGCGTCTCGCAAGGTCATGAACCCCCTTCGGGGGCGGTTTGTTGCTGTGCTTCCACGAATCGACCCAGGAGCTTGCGGAGGTTCTCCCGGGCCCGGGTCAGCAGGGACTTCACGGCGGGCACCGTGGTCTTCATGGACTCGGCCACGTCCTCGTAGGAACAGCCGTGGAAGCGGGTCAGGACCAGGGCCAGGCGCTGCTGCTCGGGCAGCAGGTCCACCGCCCGGCGCACGGCCACGGCGACCTCGTCCCCCTCCATGCCGGCCGCCGGGGCGGGGCTGGAGGCATCCTCGAAGGCCGGAGGGCCCTCTTCGCGGGACGGATCGCCGAAGACGGCGGTGAAGGAGTTCACGCGGCGGTTCTTCTCGGCCCGCAGCCGCCGGATCTCGTTCAGGCAGGCATTCACGGTCACGGAGTAGAGCCAGGTCTTCACCTTGGCCTTGGGCTTGTAGGTCATCTTGGAGCGGAAGACCCGCACGAAGACCTGCTGGGCCACGTCGTCGATCCCCGGGGAACGCGAGCCCAGGTACCGCCGGCAGAGCGACAGGACCAGCCCCTGGTACTTGTGCACCAGCACCTCGAAGGCGGATTCATCGCCCTCCTGGAACCGGCGCATCAGCACCTGGTCGGCATCGGGGATGGGGGGGGCGGTCACGGGGCAGGGGACTCCGGGTCTTGCAACCCCCTGCGAGCCGGGAAGTTGCGCCCACCCACCCTACTTCACGGCGCCCCAGCGTGAGGGCGGCCAGATGCGCACCGAGACGGGACCGACGATCGAGTCCACCGGGATGTCCCCCACCGGCGAGTAGCGGCTGTCCCGGCTGTTCGTGGTGTTGTCGCCCAGGCAGAAGACGCGGTCCGCCGGGACGAGGTGCCCGCGGCGCTGCCCCTGGACGGGGGTCCCGTGGCCGGCCTCGGGGGGGCTGCTGTAGTGATGGTCGCGGCTCAAGGCCAGCGTCAGGGCCCCCGTGGCACCGTCGCCGGAGGGGCTGACCTGGGCCCCCTCGTAGGTGAACGCCCCGCAGCGTGCGCGCAGGACGCCGTCCACGTAGGACAGCTCGAGCTGCACCTCGCCCTGGGGCGCCGTGGCCAGGCGGCCGAGCTCGACCTCGGTCTCGCCGTCGGCGCCGGAGAGCAGGTCCATGCCCCGGCGGGCGAGGAGTCGCACGCCCTCGTCGTTGCAGCGCAGGACCCAGCCGTTGCCGACCGCCCGGGTGCCGGCGGGCCCGTGCGCGAGGGACACCTCGAGGACCTGGCCCGTGCGCCGCTGGCCGCGGACCACGGCCATGCCGTCGTGCATCCCGAAGCTGACGTGCCCGCGCGGATGCGCGTCGAAGCGACCCGAGCGCCACCACCAGCGCTCGACGCCATCGCGCTTCATGCTCGCAAACCCGGCCGGCGTGACCTCGTCGAAGCGCCAGTCCCCCACCGTCGAGCGCAAGGCCTCGACCAGCCAGTCGGGCTTCACGAGCAGCGTGTCGTTGATGTAGACGTCGCCATGCCACAGGGCGATCGACTCGCCGGGCAGGCCGACGAGGCGCTTGACGTAGTTGATGCCGTCGCGCTTGTAGACCATGACGTCGAAGCGATCCGGCACGCCGTCGTGGAAGAGCGTGAACACCGCGACGCGGTCGCCCTTCTCGAGGGTCGGCAGCATGCTCTCGGACGGGATCTTGAACGGCGAGACCACGAACAGCTTGAGGATGAAGAACACGGCCACCGCGCCGAGGATCCAGGGGCCCTCGTGCAGCAGCATGCGCCGCATCAGATCGCCCGCACCGGCGGAAACGATCACCGCCGGTTTGCCCCGGTCCACGCGCTGCAGGATCGCGCGCCAGGCCTTCGGGCGTCCGAAACGCTGACGCGTGTCGGCGGCGGTGAGCTCCTCCAGGTGGGCCCGCACATCGGCGAGCACGCGGCCGCGGGCGGCCGGATCGCGCACCGCGCCGGCCACGCGCAGGGCATCCCGGGCGATCGAGGCATCCGGCGACGAAGACGGGGGCTCGGCGTGGGTCGCGGCCGGCTCGGGGGCGCCCTCCGCCCGGTAGAGCATCAGGCCCTGGGGCGAGAGCCCTCCGGCCTCGAGCGTGCCCTGGCGCAGCAGCCGGTGGACGAGGGCATGCACGGCGCCCTCATGGCGCCCGATGGGGCCCGCCAGGTCGCGACGCAGGGCACGCACGAGGCCGAGGATGTCCTTCGGCTCGCTTGCCACCGCTTGCGCGAGGAGTCGCTCTGCTCGTTCGTCACCGTGTCCGCTCACGCCCGCACGGTACCGCCCCGGGAGGCCTACCAGAAGAGGAGCACCATCAGCAGCGCGAGGAGGACGATCGCCATGATCAGGAAGCGCTGCACGGGCGGGCCGTCCCGGAGCCGTCCGTCGTCGTCGAACTCCCGCGCGAGGTAGTCCTCGTAGTCCTCATCGTCGAGATGGGTCTCGGGCAGATCGTCGAAGTCGTCGTCCTCGTCCATGGCGCCGTCAGCCCCCGGGAGTCACGCCGGGCGTCACGCCGGGCGTCTTCGCCGGCATGAAGCGGTGCCAGACGGGCCGCTCGGCGAGCGCACGCGGGTCGAGGCCGCCCGGCCAGCGCGGCACGAAGGGGGCGCGCTGCAAGGGCATCTCGGCCTGGGCCGGCGTCCGGTCGGCCTTGCGGGCGTTGCAGCGGATGCACGCCGAGACGCAGTTGAGCCACGAGGTGTCGCCGCCACGCGAGCGGGGCACGACATGATCGATCGTCAGATCGGACACGCGGGGCGTCTGGCCGCAGTACACGCACAGGAAGCCGTCCCGGCGGTAGACGTTGCGGCGCGTGAAGGAGACAGGCAACTCGGGGAAGCCGTTGTACGCCGTGAGCACGATGACTTCGGGGACGGGAAACTCGAATCCGACGGCGCGCAGGGTTCCGAGCGGGGTCGAGCCGCGCGCGACCCACGTCTCCCACTCGGCGACCTCGAAGGTGTTGGGGTGCACCGCACCGGCCACGCCACGCGCCATGAGTACGATCGCGCGACGCACCGAGGTCGTGGTGATCGGCCGCCAGGAGCGGTTCAGCACCAGCGTCTTGTGATCCAACATCGCAACGATCGTACCGATGGAGGAGGACCTCGCCAGATCGAGGTGGCCGGAAGGGCCCGTCTCCGGGCGCTTACGACGTATTCACGACAACTTCGCGTACGCGCCGAGCAACGCCGCGCGCCCCGCCCAACGCAGCAGCACGGCAAACTGGAACACGAGGAACAGCGCGACGAGCACCCACGTGCCGTCGCCGACCAGCGCCTGCGCGAGGAAGCCGAGCCCGAAGAGCACCGCGTACACCGGCAGCCCGATCGCGAAGGCCGCAAGGATCGGCCGCAGGCCGAGCGAACGCCACAGCCCGGAGAAGAACGCCTTCACGGCACCGCGCGTGCCCAGGAAGGCCATGCGGGCACGCCCGAGGTCGGCCGCGATGCGCAGCCAGAAGAACACGAGCACCATCACGCCCTCACGCAGCCGTGCGCCCCAGAACCCCGCCGCCTCCGAGGACGCCATGAACTCGCTCGACTGGGCCGCACCGCCCCACGCCTCGAAGACAAGGCGGGCCGCGATGTAGAAGGCGAGCGCGAAACAGAGGCCCATGCGCAGCATGGGCCCATACAGCCGGGCCCCGTGGGAGAGGAAGGCGCTCACGCGTGCGGGGTTCTCGCCGCTGACCGCGGTGCCCAGGAAGCCCCCCGCCACCAACGCGCCGAAGAGCCATGCCACGATGGCCACCCAGTAGGCGGTGGTGGTCACCCCGTCGTAGAACGACTTGTCCAGGCGCTTCATGTCTCCCCAGATGCCGGGGTCCATGCCGCCCTCGGCCCACTGCGGCAGCGAGCGCTCGTAGGCGCTCGGACTCCCCGCCAGCGACGAAGCGTGCGGATGCTTGTCGAGCCGCGCCGACGCCGCCTGCCAGAAGGGCAGCACCACCGTCAGGCCGAGCAGCAGCTGGATCGCCAGGATGAACAGCAGCACGCGCCACGAGGCGAGCATGAAGCCGAGCCCGGAGCGGATCGGCCCGTGCGCACCGCCCGCGGCGGCGGGCGTCTTCTCACGCCGGCCACGGGCCGCGCGCTTCTTCTCGGGGGCGGTGCGGCGACTGCGCTTGGGCGCGGCGTCGGGCAGCGGCGAGAGCGGCGTCTCCATGCCGGGATCGTTCGGCGAACCCATGACTAGAGCCCCCCGTAGTAGGCGTTGGAGAGTTCGACCCAGCCGAGTGCACGAATGGCCAACTGCAACGCGGCGCCACGGTTGCGCTTGGTGCTGCGGCCGTCATTCGTTCGATCCCGGTCCAGGGAATAGGCGTAGTACGGATCGACCTCGGCGGACTTCACCTTCTGCGGCCCGCGAATGCGCAGGCGCGCCCAGCGCTGCTGCGTACCCCGCGATGGCGTGACGCGCGCCAGCGCGTCCCCGTGGGCGGCGAGCGGCGTCGCCCCCAGTTCGCCGCGCGACCAGATGCGCGTGTCGGCATCCAGCGTGACGGCATACTCCCGCAGGTCATCGTTGCGCTGCCAGAGGAAGTCGCGCACGCTGCCGTCCTCGAAGCGCAGACGCACGTCGATGGGCATCTTCACGCCGCCGTAGCGGCGCACGATCACGTTGGATTCGTACACCTTGGGCGTGTCGTCGTCCGCGCCCTTCTCGCCGTCGGGCTTCAGCGTCGGCGCACGGAAGGCCTCGACGGACTCGATGCCGAAGTCGAACGTCGTGGCCTGCTCGAAGAGCTCGTCGAGCAGCCAGCGGATGTCCCCCTTGCCCTCGGCCTCCGCCACCTTCGCGAGCGCGGCGTAGAAGTCGTCAGGGCGCGGGTGCTTGAAGCGCCAGGCCGCGCAGTACGAGCGCATGGCCTTCAGCATGACCTCCTCCCCCAGGTAGCCCTCGAGGGTCCGCAGGGAGCTGGCCGTGCGGCGGTAGGAGTTGTTGCCGTAGGAGCGACGGTTCATGTACTCCCACGCGCGCCGACCGGCCACGGGATCGGTCACGGGTGTCGCGGCGTTGCGCGTGCGCTCGTACTCCTTCGTGCTGGCCGCCCGCGTGTGGAGGTGGGTAAGGGTCGGCACCTCACGCAAGAACGAGAGCGGCGTGATCTCGCCGTAGCCGGCCCAGAGGGAGATCTCCTCCGGAGGATGGTTCGCGCCGACCGCGCGGGCGATCGAACGCACGATGCCCAGCCGGCCGAACGGGACCTTGAGTTCGTCGTCGAACGCATGCGAGGCAAAGGGCATGGCCTTGCGTGACTCGGCCGTGAGGCCGGCGAAGGCGAACGGGCGCTCGCCGTAGTGGGGCCAGCCCGCGTACCAGGTGGCCCTCGCGTAGCCCGGGTAGGCCTTCATGAGCACCTTGCCCGTGGCGAAGGTGCACATGCCCTCATCCATCCAGGCGTGGCGGAACTCGTTGCTGCCGAGCAGGCCGTAGAAGTGCTGGTGGCCGAACTCGTGGACGAGCACGCCCTCGGGGCTCGTCTGCTTCGAGGCGCGCACGTAGCGCGTGCCGCCGGTGATGAGGGTCGGGTACTCCATGCCGCCGGCGTCGCGGCCGCGATGGTCCGGATCCACGACGGTGAGCGTCGGGTACGGATACGGGCCGTACCAGAAGCCCATGTAGGTGAGCGCGTTGTCGACGGCCTTCGTGTGCCGCGCGAGTTGATCGGCGTGCTCCGGCTGGAGCAGCACGTAGACCGTGACCTCGGGGAGGTCCAGCGACGCGGGCTCGACCCCGAGGATCCGGGCCACGCGCGCCTGCTCTTCCGGATCGACCCCGGCCCCGCCGGCGAACGTGTGCGGATGCACCTCGAAGTCCTCGCCGCAGACCCAGGCGAAGTCATGGACGTGCTCGACCTGGTGGCGGTAGGTGACGCTGCCGTCTTCATTGCGCCGACCTTGATGCTTGGTGCCTGCGTCGTCGAGATCGACGCGGCGACCGGACGCGCCGACCTTCTCCTCGAAGCGCGCGGGCACGGTGATGTCCACCTCGTAGCTGCCGTAGTCGGAGTAGAACTCGCTGCTGCCGTGGAACTGATGGCAGTTCCAGCACCAGCCGGCATCGGGCTTCTCGGGATCCTCTTCCCACACGCCGGGCTTGGGGAACCACTGGGCGACCATGAAGAAGGCGCCGTTGCCCCCCTGCCCCGTGCGCGCGAAGACCTTGGGCATCTTGCTCGTCCACTCGAGTTGGAACGTGGCTTCCTCCCCCGGCGGAATGGGCTCCTTCAGGGGGATGCGGATGACGGTCTGGTCGTCCGTGTT
>JARGNS010000040.1:12302-13671 GCA_029213105.1 Planctomycetota bacterium | reverse complement strand
CCTTTTCGTTACGGGACATGGGATGAACTCCTGAATGCGAAGGTTGATCGGTCCGGGTGAAGACCGGGCCCGGGCACTCGAGGGGGTGAACCTCGCCCGTTCCGGAGGGCTTATCGACGCGGCCGCAAATCACGCTTTAGGAGAAATCCAATTCGCGCCTCCTGCTGGGCGGGTCAACAGGCGCCCCCCCCCGCCGCGAGAGGGGTCGATTGAGCCTAACCACCTTCAAGGAAGGCGGTTACGGGCGAGAGGCCGACGCGTGTCCCGCGCGCTGGGCGGCGCCCAGGCGCCGCGCCACGGCTAGTGTGGCGGCCTCTAGAGCCGGCGGAGGCGGCTGTCGAGGCGGCCCAGCACCTCGTCGCGGGCGGCTTCGATGCCTGCCAGACGGCCGTCGAGGCGGACGGCGGCACGCCAGGCCGCCAGGGCATCATCGTCGGCCCCCAGGGCGCTCAAGCCCACGGCGGCGGCCTTCTGGACCTCGAAGTCGTCGCTGGCCAGGCTGCGC
Source organism: Planctomycetota bacterium (assembly GCA_029213105.1). Classification (GTDB taxonomy): domain Bacteria; phylum Planctomycetota; class PLA2; order PLA2; family JAEUHO01; genus JAHEIK01. The sequence goes on along the minus strand of JARGNS010000040.1, from coordinate 13,166 downwards.
AGCTGGCTCCAGAGCGCGGCGTCGGCGACCTTGCCGCCCTGGGTCGTCACGAACGTCGCCATCTCGGTGGCGACCTGGGCGATGCTCCACTCGCGGCCGCCGATGTAGGCCTGCGGGGCGCCGGCGATGTTGCCCTCGAGGCCACGCAGGGTGCCGCGCAGGAGGTCGCACGCGTCGGGGATGCGGTCTTCGAGGCGCAACCACTGGGCGAGCAGGAACTGCCGGAGCAGCGCAGCGGGCACCTGGGTGGCCTTCTCGAGCGCGGGCAGTGCGGCGCGGGCTCCCTGCTGATCCCGACGCAGAAGCAAGGCCTCGGTGCGCTCGAGAGCGAGGCCGTAGGCCTCCTCCGGCGGGAGGTCCAGCGCCGCGCAGGCGGCATGGGCCTCGTCCGCATGCCCCCACGCCTCGGTCCGGGCGGCGTCGGTGGTCGCGAGCTGGGCCCGGCTGCCCCAGGCCATCGCGCGCCAGCGCAGGACGCGCTGGCGGGCGTGCCGCGGCAGGTCGTCGGAGGCGAACTCCGCGTCGAGGATCTTCAGCAACTCCGCACCCGTGGGATCGGCGGCGAGCACGAGGCTCAAACCGTCGATCCGCTTCTGGATGGCGGCCAACTCCTCGGCCCGATCCTCGTCCTGGCGGTTGGCCAGCAGGAACACGAGCAAGGCGACCAGCCCCAGGCCCAGGGTGTAGAGGATGGAGCGCGACAGCACCGGGTGACGCTTGCGCCACGGCCGGGCCTCGTCGGACGACACATCAGGAGTGGACGGGGTGAGGCTCATCACCCCCACCCATCGGCGGCGCACGCCGGGTCCCGTAGCTTTCGTAGGGGGTTGTTCACATCTCCTGAGTGCAGGAGCCCCCCCCCCC
>JARGNS010000040.1:0-12292 GCA_029213105.1 Planctomycetota bacterium | reverse complement strand
CGCGCCGCGTGGGCAGGTCCCACCCCACGGGGCGCACGCGTCCGGCACGCCACGCCGAGGTGCGTGCGTGATGCGCCGACGGCCGAAGGGGCGTGACGCGTGGGCCGCAGGCCCCGTCGCTCGCGGGCCACACGGCTCGTCGCCGAGCGGGCGGGCCGGTCCTCCTGACCTTGGCCTGGCCAAGCTCAGGACCACGCCCCTAGCGGGCGGCCATCTGCTTCTGGAGCTCGAAGATGGGCAGGAACACGGACAGGCAGATCGTGCCCACCACGATGCCCATGACGGCGATCATGATCGGCTCGATGAGGCTGGTGAGCTGCTTCACGGTCGCGCGGACCTGGTCGTCGTAGAACTCGGAGATCTTCTCGAGCAGGATCTCGAGCGAACCGGTCTTCTCGCCGATGCCGACCATGCGCGTCACCATGGGCGGGAACACGGGGCTTTCCGCAAGCGGTCCCATGAGGCCCTCACCTTGACGCACGTTCTCACGGGCATTGAGGACCGCCTCGCTGATGATGCGGTTGCCCGATGTGTCCGCAACGATCTCGAGGGCACCGAGGATCGGCACACCGGACTTGAGCATCGTCGAGAAGGTCTTGCTGAAGCGCGACAGGCCGACCTTCTGGAACAGATCCCCGAACACCGGGAGGTGCAGGACCATCCAGTCCCATTGGTAGCTGCCCTTGTCGGTTCGCTTGTAGATGTGGATCATGCCGCCGATGAAGGCAAGGCCGACGATGGCCAGGAGCCACTGCTCCTGGCAGAAGTCAGACACGGCAAGCACGCCGAGGGTCAGGCCCGGGAGATCGATGTCCATGGAGGCGAAGACCTCCTTGAACTTCGGGACGATGGACACCATCAGGAAGCCCGTGATGCCGAAGATCATCACGAGTGACACGACCGGATAGGTCATGGCGCTCTTGATGTCGCTCTTGAGGCGCTCGCTGGCCTCCATGTAGTCGGCAAGGCGGCAGAGGATGTCGTCGAGCTGGCCCGACGCCTCACCGGCCTTGATCATGCTGACGTACACGTCGGAGAAGATGCGCTCCCAGCGACCGAACGCGGTGCTGAGGTCCTGACCGCTGCGCACGTCCTCGATGACCTCGGCCAGCAGCATGCGGAAGTTCCGCGACGCCGCCTGCTCGCGCAGGATCTCAAGGGACTCGAGCATCGGGATACCGGCGCCGATCATCGTGGCCAACTGCCGGGTGAAGATCACGATCTCTTCGCGCTTGCGCACGCCCGGCTTGCTGCCGCCGAGCTCCATCTGGAAGATGCTGCCCTTGGGTTCATCCGCGGATGCAGCAGTGGCCCTGGCCTTGGCCTTGGCTTTGGCCTTGGCCTTCGGCTTGGTGGCCGTCGCGGTCCCTCCGCCGCCGGAGGCACCCTTCTCCTCGACGCGCAGGGGCGTCAAGCTGCGCTTGCGCAGCTCCTCCAGGAGGGCGGTCTGGTCGGAGGCATCGATCGACCCTCGCACCGTGCGTCCGTCGGATCCGATTGCGCTGTACTTGAAGCTGGGCATGGGAACCTCGAAAGGGGAAAGCGCCGACTACTCGGCCTGGGCCTTGGCCTGGCGGCTGCCGGGCCTGACGTCGTCGCTAAGCGTGACGCGCAGCACCTCTTCGACCGAGGTGTTGCCGCGCATGGCGTTGGACAGGGCGGCACGGCGGAGGGAGATCATTCCCTCCTCCAACGCCTTGTTGCGGATCTCGATGGCCGAGTGGCCGTCGATGATCATCCGCTTGATCGCCTCCGTGACAGGGAGGGTCTCGAGCAGGGCGAACCGACCGGCGTAGCCCGCAGAGCAGCGGCTGCAGCCCACGGCCCGGTAGAGCTTCACGCCCTCCTTGATCTCGTCCTCGCTGTAGCCCAGCTCGCGCAGGCGCTCGGGCTTGGCCTGGATCTCCTCACGGCAACGCGAGCAGAGGCGGCGCACGAGGCGCTGGGCCGACACGAGCAGCGTCGCGGACGCGACCATGAACGGGTCCACGCCCATGTCCACCATGCGGGAGATGGTGCTGGCTGCATCGTTCGTGTGCAGGGTGGACAGCACGAGGTGACCCGTGAGGGCGGCCTTGATGGCGATGTCGATCGTCTCGGGATCGCGGATCTCACCGATCATCACCGTGTCGGGGTCCTGACGCAGGATCGAGCGCAGGGCCGCCGCGAAGGTCAGGCCGCTCTTCACGTTGACCTGCACCTGGTTGATGCCGTCGACCTGGTACTCGACCGGGTCCTCGACCGTGACGAAGTTGTCCTCGGGCGACATGATCTCGGTCACGGCGCTGTAGAGCGTCGTCGTCTTGCCCGAGCCCGTCGGGCCCGTCACGAGGATCATCCCGTACGGCGAGCTGATGGCCTCGCGGAAGTCGTTCAGCGCCTTGTCCTCGAAGCCGAGCTTGTCGAGTGAGAGGGCCAGGTTGCCCGCATCGAGAATACGCATCACGATCTTCTCGCCGTGGACTGTCGGCAGCGTCGAGACACGGAAGTCGATCTGGCGGCCTTCGGCCTTGACCTGGAACTTGCCATCCTGCGGCTTGCGCTTCTCGGCGATGTCGAGGGACGACATGATCTTGATGCGGCTGGCGATCGCGTTCTGCAGGCGCTTCGGCGGCTCCAGCGCCTCCTCGAGCGCGCCATCGACGCGGTAGCGAACCACGACCCGCTTCTCGAAGGGCTCGATGTGGATGTCGGACGCCTTCGCCTTGATCGCGTTGTAGATGATCAGGTTGACGAGCTTGATGACCGGCGCGTCGGTCTCCGACGCCGAGGCGCCGATGTCGACGACTTCGTCCTCGAACGCGTCCCCCTCCTTGAGCTTCAGCTCCGGGTCGTCGCTCTCCTCGAGGATGTCCGCCAGGTTCCCGCCGTTGTCGCCGGCGTAGAACTTCTCGATCGACTCCTGGATCTTCGGCTCGAGGGCCAGCGCCAGACGCAGATCGCAGCCCGTGGTCAGACGCAGGTCATCGTGCTGGACGACGTCGAAGGGGTTCGAGACGGCGATCGTGAGGACATTGCCGGTCTTGGCGATGGGCAGACAGCCCGACTCGCGGGCACGCTCCATCGGAAGCGCTTCGCGCGTTTCCTCATCGACGCGGACACGATCGAGATCGATCGGCGGCACGCCGAGATGCTCGGCGAGCACGCCCAGGAGGTCGTTTGCCTCCATGTGGTTCTTCTCGAGCAGATACTCCGTGACGGACTTCTCACCACCCTTGGCTACGGCCGAGGCTGCGGTGAGGACGTCCATCTCGACGAGACCGGTCTCTTCGAGGATGCGAACGATGCGGCGATTGAAGCTGACCATCTCGACTCCTTACAGGCGCGAAAGCGTTCGCTTCAGGTCCTCGAGATCACTGGAGTGATTGAGGGCCTGGTCGTAGGTAATGACGTTCTCTTCGACGAGGTCGCCCAGCGCCTGATTCATCGTCTTCATGCCGAGCTTCCCGCTCGTCTGGATGATGCTGTAGATCTGGTGGGCCTTGTCGTCGCGGATGAGCGCGCGCACGGCGGAGTTGGCCACCATGATCTCCATGGCGAGGGCACGACCGGAGCCGGCGGCCGTCGGGATCAGCTGCTGGCAGAGCACGCCCTGAAGCGTGAAGGACAGCTGCGTACGGATCTGCTGCTGCTGGTGCGACGGGAACACGTCGACCACGCGGTTGATGGCCTGGACGCAGTCGCTGGTGTGCAGCGTGCCGAAGGTCAGGTGACCCGTCTCGGCGATCGTCAGGGCCGCCTCGATCGTCTCGAGGTCACGCATCTCACCGACGAGTACGACGCCCGGGGCCGCGCGCAGGGCGCTGCGCAGGGCCGAGGTGAAGTTCTTCGTGTCGGCGCCGATCTCTCGCTGGTTGAAGAGGCAGCCCTTGTTCCGGTGCAGGAACTCGATCGGGTCCTCGACAGTGAGCACGTGATCCGAGCGCGTCTCGTTCACGAAGTCGAGCATGGCGGCGAGCGTGGTGCTCTTGCCGCTGCCCGTCGCGCCGCAGACCAGGACCAGGCCGCGGGGCAGGCTCGAGATCTGCTCGCAGAGTGCACGCGGGAGGCCGAGCTCCTCGAACGTACGCACGATGGCGGGGATCATCCGCAGCACCGCCGCAACGGAGCCACGCTGATAGAAGACGTTGACGCGGAAGCGGCCCAGGCCGTCCACGCCGAAGGAGAGGTCGAGCTCCAGGTCCTGCTCGAAGCGGGCGATCTGGTCGCTCGTCAGGAACGAGTAGATGATCGACTTGGTGTCACCGGCCCGCAGGACCTCGTGCTCCGTATCGTAGAGTTGACCGTCCACGCGGACCTTCGGGGGCGAGCCCGCCGAGATGTGCAGGTCAGAGCCACCCTGATCCACCAGGATCTGAAGCAGTTCCTCGATCGGTACCGTTGCCATGTGTCCACCACCTCCGAGGTCCAACCCTCGCGCCCTGGATTCGTGGCAGCCCTATCGGCAGGCGGTGGGTCCGCGCTTGAACGGCCCCTGAGGGCACCCCAACGAATGGCGCGCTTCCTCCCCCCCCAGGGCCTCCGCAGGGGCCCGGGCCCAAACCGAGACACGCCTCCGGGGAGGCCCCGGAGGCGTAGGTCGTCGGGCGCCTGAGCGCCCCGCCCGCATGCAGCGATGCAGGAGTCTGGAGGGAGTACAGACTCCTTACAGGCGGATCATGATCTCGACGCGGCGGTTGGTGGCCTTGTCGGCGCGGGTGCGCTCGGGCGCGATCAGGGGCTCACGGGAGCCGCGACCGTCGATCGAGATGCGATTGCTGTCCACACCGCTGTCGGCCAGGACCGAGGCGACGCGCTGGGCACGGGCCAGGCTGAGCTGGTCGTTGTCCTGCCACTTCTTCTTGGTGACCTTGATCGGGTCGGTGTCGGAGTGGCCGACCACGGAGACCGAGGCGCCGGGGTGGCGGCTCAGGGCGTTGGCCGTGGCGTTCAGGGTCGTCATGAGCTTGATGTCGGTGCGCAGGCGGTCCGAGCCGGCCTGGAAGCCGTTGGTGACCCGCACGATGACCAGGTCGCCGTCCCGGAGGATCTCGGCGCCGCTCTGGGAGCGCAGCTCCTTGATGAGCAGGTCTGCGTTGGAGGCCGTCTCGACCACGATCGGGGCTTCCTGGATGGCGCCCGTCGGGGCGTCCTCGAGGTCCTTGATGCGGCGGCGCATGGCGTCGATCTCGCCCTTGGCATCGGCGAGGCGCTCCTGCTCGGCACGGATCTGGGCTTCCGCCTCGGCGCGACGCTGGGCCTCGATGTCGGCGCGGTCGTTGAGCGCGTCGAGATCGGCCTGCGTGATGGCCGGGTGGGAGGGCACGGAGGGCGCCGGCGGGAAGCCGTTGGTGTCCGTGTTGGTGCCATTGCCTGTGTAGGAGCCATTGTCGGCGAAGGTGCCGGCGTCGATGTCACCGACGGGCGGCTGGCAGGCCGTCATGGCGGGCGGGGCACAGGTGCTGCAGTTGCTGCGCGTGCGGCTCTTGCAGGCGGTGAGGGCGAAGGCCAGCGAGCACACCAACAGTGCGCTGAGCCAGGTGGGCATCCTCGTCATAGCGAACTCCTCGAAAATCGGTGGTCCGTAGCGGGCGGTACGAACCGGGCAGGGGGAAGAGGGAGGGAAGAAACACGGGGGCCGGGCTGGACCCGGCCCCCGCGCGGGATCGTGCGGGTAGGCCGTGCCCCTATTAGGACTGGGGCCTACAGGACTGGGGCCTACAGGACTGGGGCATCAGGACCGCGGCGTGATGAAGATCTCGACGCGGCGGTTGCGGCTCTTGGCGCGCTTCGAGCTGCCCAGGGCCAGGGGGCGGCGGGCGCCGACGCCCTCCGTGCTGACCTGGTTCGAGTCGATGCCCGAGTTGGTCAGGAGGCTCTGGACGGCCTCGGCGCGGGCGCGGGAGAGGTTCTCGTTCGTACCCCAGCCCGACGAGCGGATCGGGTCGCTGTCGGTGTGGCCCTCGACGCGGATGCGGCTCTGGGGGTAGTGCTCGCGGATCATCTTGCCCACCCCGACGACGGCCTTCACGGCGCGCGGGTTGTAGGCCAGGGTGGCCTTGCCGGCCTTGAAGGCGTCGGGGAGGACGATCGCGACGCGCTCGGCGCCGTTCTCACGCCGGACCTCGACGTTCAGGTCGCGCACGCCGTAGCTGGCGAGCTGCTGCTGGAGGTCGCGGCGCATGGCCTCGGCCTCGGGGCTGATACCGCCGCCGCGGACCTGGGTCGCGCCGCCGCGCTTGGCCACCACGGGCGCCGGTGCGACCACGGGCGCCTGGCGCTGGCGGAGGAGGTCCTCGTACTTGCGGCTCACCTCGGCGAGCTCGCCGTCGCTGCGGCGCAGGTCGTTCTGGAGGGCGACGAGACGACCGCGGGCCTCCTGGGCCTGGGCACGGGCTGCGCCGGCGGCGTCGGCCTGCTGCTTCGCGGCGAGAAGGTCGGCGCGCAGCTGCTGCTCACGAGAGATGGCCCCGTCCTGAGCGAGGTGCTGCTGACGGATCTGCTCCTCGTACGTCGCCATCTTCTGGCGCTGGTTGATGTTCTCGGCCTCGAGCACCTTCGAACGATCGATGGCGCGGGAGCGGGAGCAACCGGTAGTGAACGCGATGAGGGTAAGCCCGACGAAGAGGGGCACGAGGCGGTGCGAGTGGCGCATGAGGATCCTCCCAGGTGCGTGCGGTGAGGCCTTGAGGGAGCTCGTGGGACCCCGGACCCATGGGTCCGGATGTGCCTGCCGACCCGGCGCGAAAGCCCGGACGGCCGCCTCCACTCCTCTGGCGACACCGCGACGACCTCGATTCAACCCGCCTCAGCGGGCCGGTCAAGGCCTAAATACAACATGTGGTGGGAAAAAGCCGACTTGTCCACCATGGGCGGTAGGCGCGTACGCAACGCGGCCGTGGTGGGGTCGACTTCGGCCCGTGGGGCGCGGCGCAACAGAGTGTCGCGCGCGCCTCCATCCCTTTGGGTCGGATGAAGACGCGCCGGACTTCATCTTGCAGACCGGTTCTTGCCGTGGTTTGCGCCGCGGCCGGATCAGTTGCCGAACAAGGTCCGCGCAAAGGAGGGGTAGCCCTCGGTCATGAACCAGTGCACATGCTGCGGATAGAGCGCGCACAGCGCGCCACCCAGGGCCAGGAAGGGCCCGAACGGGATGTAGCGGTAGGAGCGCGCGTACATGCCGACACGCTCCGCATCGAGGTCCGTGTGCTCGGTGATCTTGAGCAGCCACTGGCGCGCATCCCCCGTGCCCTCGACGGCGGCGATGTGGCCCTTGAGCGCGAGCTCGGCGTTCTCGTCCTCGAGGATGCGCGTGGCCGGCAGCGTCAGGTTCACGCGCACGGGCGTCCCGACCGCGGCTTCCGGCGCCCCGTGGACCTCGAAGTCCGCGTCCTCGCCGTCGCGGACCTTCGTCCGGGTGAAGTGGGCCCGGAGGTCGCGGCCCTCGGCCCCGAGCCCCTGGACGTCCATGGCGCAGGGCATGGGCCGGTGCTTGCCGATCAGGAAGAGAATGCCCCCGATGATGGCGCCGCCGAAGCAGCCGATCACGAGGCCGTAGAGGCTCAGGAGCGGCCCCACCACCGCCCCGATGAAGGCCAGCAGCTTCACGTCGCCCAGGCCCATGGCCTCCTTCTTGAGGATCCAGGTGCCGATGGCGCGGATCAGCAGGATGACCGCCGCCCCCAGCACGGCCCCGAGCCCCGCGTCCACGAGGGCGTTCAGCGCGGGCTTCGCGCCCGGGAACCAGTCGCGGGTCCAGGCGAGCTCCCCGGTGGCGTGCAGCAGGCTCAGCGGCGCCGCCAGCACGAAGAGCACGATGCCGGGCTTGGAGATCGCGTCGGGGATGATGCGGTGATCGAGGTCGATGAACGAGATGGCCACGAGGGCCGCCAGGAACAGGGCCACCGTGATCGCCGTGCCCAGGTGGGCGCCGTGGGCCTGCCAGGCAAGCAGGAAGAGGACGCCCGTCAGCAGCTCCACGAGGGGGTAGCGCATGGCGATCGGCGTCTTGCAGCGCCGACACTTCGCCCCCAGGGCGAGCCAGGAGAGCACGGGGATGTTGTCGAACCAGACGATCAGCTTGCCGCAGCCCGGGCAGGCGGAGCGCGGCTTGGCGAGGTTCTCGCCCCGCGGCAGGCGCCAGATCACGACGTTGAGGAACGAGCCCACCATGAGCCCCGTGATCAGGGCCACGCTGGCGTGGAAGATCTCCATGACGTCCATCCGCTACTCCGGGTCCTGAGGGTGAGCGGCCTGCGGCGCGGGGGCCCCCGCCTGCGGGGGAAGCCGGTCGAGGCCCCCATCGGTCCGGGCCTCGTAGCGCGCCGCGCAGGCGCCGCAGTGGATCGGGGCGCCCCCGTGCGTCGGATCGGCCAGGGCCTCGCCGCAATCGCAGCGGACGCCATGGGCCCGGGCCGGCGCGCCGAGGACCTGGACCCGCGGGGGCACATCGCGGGTGACCACGGCGCCGGCGGCCACGAAGGCGCCCTCGCCCAGGGTCGTCCCGCACACGATGGTCGCGTTGGCCCCGATGCTGGCCCAGCGGCGCACCAGGGTCGGCGCGAAGGCGTCCTTGCGGCTGACGTGGGCACGCGGGTTGAGGACGTTCGTGAAGACCGCCGAGGGGCCGACGAAGACGTCGTCCTCGAGGGTCACGCCCACGTAGACCGACACGTTGTTCTGGAGCTTGCAGCCCGCGCCGATGCGGACCCCGGGCGCGATGAAGACGTTCTGGCCCAGCACGCAGCCGGGGCCGATGACGGCGCCCGCACAGACGTGGACGAAGTGCCAGACCTTGGTTCCGGCCCCGATGGACGCACCCTCGTCGACGATGGCGGTCGGGTGGATCCAGGCCTCGGGATGGATCCCGGCTTCCGGGGGGCTACCGTCGGACACGCGACGGCTCAGACGGCCGAGAGGACGTACGCCTGCAGCAGGACGGCGCTCTCGTCATCGAGCTCGGGGAAGAAGACACCCGTGTCGAAGCCCCCGCCCTCGAGCCCGTGGCTCCAGACGACGACGCCGACGGTCTCGATGGCGGCATCCTCGTCGCGACCGACCCGCTCGGCGGGCAGGCTCATGCTCACGTGGATGCGCGTCATGGCCCCCACGGCGGCCTCGCACTTGAGCCGCGCCCCGCTCTCCGAGAGGTCGGTGAGTTCGAACGCCGCCTCGGCGCCCTCCGCGCTACGGATGGTGCAGGCCCCGTGGGCGCGATTGCTTGCGCCTTTCAGCGGACATGGGCTGACTCCAGGGGCGACCGAGCTGCCCTGTCGGGGCGGTCGGCTAGCATCGTAGCCGACCGCCGGAGCCCCCGGGAATGGGGAATCGTTGCCGTCTGAACAGCTGGATCGTCCCCGTGGACGACTCCAGCCGCGCCGCCCGGAGCCCTTCCGAGCAACGCCTGGGACGACGATGACGATCACGCCTCCGTCGATCGAGCTTCTGGAGGAGGCGTCCGGGCACCGGACGAGTCCCCTGGGAGACCCACCCCACCAATCGGGCACGTACCCAGAGGCCAGTCGGCCTCGAAGCCAGTCAGGCCTCATCCCCTGACCTGGCACCCACGACCCAGCACGTGCCCAGAACCGGACAGGTCCCTGACGGGACACGCTGTCGAGAGGATTCCATGGCCAACCTCAACAAAGTGATGCTGATCGGCCGGCTCACCCGCGACCCCGAGACGCGGAACGTCAGCTCGGGCAACTCCGTCGTGAGCTTCGGTCTCGCGACCAACCGCACCTACAACAACCGCACCACGGGCGAGAAGGTCGAGGAGACCACCTTCGTCGACGTCGAAGCCTGGGGCCGCACCGGCGAGACGATCGCGCGCTACATGCAGAAGGGGCGCCAGATCTACGTCGAGGGCCGCCTCAAGTTCGACACCTGGGAGCGTGACGGCCAGCGCCGCTCGAAGCTCAGCGTCGTGTGCGACACGTTCCAGTTCATCGACTCCCAGGGCGGCGGCGCTGGCGGCGGCGGTGGTGGTGGCAACTACCAGCGCGGCAACCAGGGTGGTGGCCCGCAGGGCGGCGGACAGCAGGGCGGCGGACAGCAGCCCCAGCGCGGTGGCGGTGCCCCTGTCGGCGCCCAGACGCCCCAGGACGACTACGGCGACGACGACATTCCCTTCTAATCCTGAGGGGCTCGTCTTGCGGAGGGGTCTTGGGCCCCTCCGCTCCCAACCTGGCGTGGGCAGGGCCTGTGATCAGGCTTGATGCCTGCGGCCAGGATTGAGAGCTACCCCCGCGAGCCACCACGCCTCCTGGGCACCGCCCCGCACACCGCGTGCTCTCGTAGGGGCGGTCCAGCCACGAGCCTGCGCGTGGCGTGTGTCCGCCCGCGAACACCCGAGGCCCCCCCTCCGGCGGAGAGGCCACGCCTCGGGCGGGCACGGCGCATGCACCGCGCCGACGCCGGTGCGCTACTCGGTGAGGAGGCGGCGGGTCGCGTCCTTGCCGCCCTGCACACCCGGCTGGCCGAAGGGGTCCACGCCCAGCAGGCGCCCCCAGTAGACGACCGCCGCCTGGTAGGCGAACAGGAACGCCGCCACCCCCGTCGCATCCGCCGCCACCAGATCGATCGTGATCGACGGACGCCCCGCCGCCGCCAGCGCCTCCGCCGTCGCACGCTGCTCGGCCTCCAGGATCGCCCCCAGGGAACGACCCGCCGCGTAACACATGGCGTCGCCCTCGATCGGCACCGTCGGTCCGCGCGGCTCACCCCCCGCCCGCACGAACACCACCAGCTTGTCGTCCGGCCCCTCCACCAGGAGCTGCAGCAAGCTGTGCTGGTCCGCCGGCCCCGTCGCACCCAGCGGCGCCACACCCACCGGACCGTCCGGCCCCGGCTTGCCGAGGCTCTCGCCCACCAGCTGGACCCACCACGGAGCCAGGGGCTGCAGCGCCACGCCGTACGGCCACAGCACCGCCACCCCACGCCCCGCACGCTCCGCCGCGCCGTGCACGGCCGCCAACGCCAAGGCCGGATTCACCTGCGGATCCGCGTCCAGGCAGCGCCCCCGCACGGCTTCCGCCCCCCGCAGCCACACCCGCGGGTCGAGACCCACCGCGGCCGCCGGCGCCAACCCCACCGGCGTGAGCGCGGAGTAGCGCCCCCCCACGCCCTCCGGCACCAGGAAGGCCGGATAGCCATGCACCTCGGCGTGACGCCGCAGCGGGTTCTCCCCGGGGCCGGCGATCACCGCCAGATGCGCGGCCGCCCCCGAGCCGAGCCTCTCGACCAACCAGGCCTCGAGCACCAGGAACACGGCGGTCGTCTCGAGCGTCCCGCCGGACTTCGACACGCCGATCACATGCGTGCGTCCCGCGTCCAGGCTGCGCGTGAGCGCCTCGACCGCGCGCGGATCGACCGTGTCGATCACATGCAGCCGCGGCCCGAGCCCTGCGGACGGACGCACGGCGTCGACGATCCGGGCGGTGAGCGCCGAGCCGCCGATGCCCACGATCACGACGTCATCCACGGCCAACGCCGCCGCGCGCCACGCACGGATCTCCTCGGCAGGGCCCTCGTCGAGCGGCAGGTCGAACCAGTCGGCCCGACCGGCCGCCCGCTCGGCCTCCATCCAGGAGGGCAGGTCCGCCAAGCGCGCGACCTCCGCCTCGAGGGCAGACGCCGGCAGCCCCCGCCCGGGGCCCAGCGTGCGCTCGAGAGCGCCGGAGAGGTCGACGGAGAGGGGCTGCATCCGGGGGCCGTCCTACGCCCGCGCCGGGGCCAGCGCAAGCGCCGGCTGGCGGGGGACGGCTACAGGCCTCCGATGTGGCGCACGTTCATGGCGGCTTCGCGCTCGGCCAGCGCCGTCATCGCCTCGCCCAGCCCCGCGTCGCCGGCCCAGGCCCGCAGCAGCAAGACCGCCCGACGCAGCTCGAAGTCGTCACGCCAGAGTTCCACGGACTTCGCCGCATCCTTCGCGTCCGCCCGGCGCTCGCCGCTCGGCGCGAGGGCCCGCGCCAGCGAGCGGTAGACCCGGGTGACGCTCGGCTCGACGCGCAGCGCCTTGCCGGCCGCCTGCTCGGCGGCCTCGTGATCCCCCGCAACCCATGCCGCGCACGCCTCGCCAAAGGCCTTCTCCGCCGGCGCGAAGTCCGCGAGCTTGACCTCGTCGTCGCTGCCGAGGAACTCGATCCACCCGCGGTTGGTGGTCTTCTTCTCCCTACCGTTGAAGCGCAGTTCGAACCCCTGGTCCTCGCCGCCGCACTCGGCCTTGCCCGACACCGAGCGGTAGATCGTCATCGTCGTGCCCTCGCTGTCGAGGTCGATGCTGCGACTCATGCCCTCGGACTCCAGCTCGAAC